>JAZORJ010000090.1:0-2178 GCA_045656525.1 Faecousia sp.
TCGGCCAATGCCAGCTTGTCACCGCTGGGAAGACCGGTGTAACAGGCTTTTTGATCAGCGGCAGGCTTGGCGGGCTCTTCCTTGGTCAAATAAATGATCCGATCGTATTGCAACTGTACCTCTTCCAGATTGTTGTCTTCCATGGCTTCCAGAAAGTCGGAATACTTTGTCTGTGTGTACTGGCTGCCGGAAATGATATTATAGACCGTGCCAATCACCACGACGATGGCGACGGCGATAATCAGGCAGGCCCAAATGCTTACCTTGGGTCGCTTGTCATTTCCCGGTTTGTTATTTTGCGGAGTATTTCCGTTATGCTCCATTTGTAACGCCTCCTTGGGCAAATATTTATAACATTATATCATATTTTCCCGCAGAGGGCAATGAATGTTTCATGATTATAAGATAAAATTTCTGTAAACATCCGCAAAATGGGGAAAAAACAGAAAAAATCTGTTGTGCAGGGGCAGTTAATCTGCTATAATAACAGTAACTATGACAATATTTGGAGAGGTAAGTCATGAACGATAGACGTGATACAAAGCGATTTAACAAACGCCCCGCTGCTCCGCAGATCGAGGAAGTAGAGGGTCAGTTGGAGGGCAGAAATGCGCTGCAAGAGGCTCTGCGCAGCGGCCGTACCATTGATAAAGTGTTTATTGCCTCCGGCGAAACGGATCGGGGATTGCAACGATTGGCGGCGGAAGCCAAAGAAGCCGGAGCAGTGGTTGTACCCGTTGACCGGCGGAAATTGGATGCCATGAGCTTTACAAAGGCCCATCAGGGTGTTATTACGCTGGCAGCTGCCCATGAGTATTGCACCATCGACGATATTTTGGAAGAGGCCGCATCCCGGGGAGAAAATGCCTTGATTGTTATTTGCGACGAGCTGACCGACCCCCACAATCTGGGTGCCATTATGCGTTCTGCGGAGTGTGCCGGTGCCCACGGCGTGATCATTCCCAAACGGCGCAGCGTAGGCCTGACGGCAACGGTTGCGAAGGCTTCTGCCGGTGCGGTGGAATACATGAAGGTGGCCAGAGTTACCAACATCAATCAGGCCATTGCGGAATTGAAAGAAAAGGGTGTTTGGATCTTCGGCACAGCGGCCGAAGGCTCCATTCCCATGTATCAGGCGGATCTGACAGGCCCTGCGGCCATTGTAATCGGCAACGAGGGCGACGGTATGAGTCCGCTGGTGCGGAAAAACTGTGATGTGACAGTCAATATTCCCATGCAGGGCAGGATCTCGTCTCTGAATGCATCTGCGGCGGCATCCATTCTTTTGTATGAGGCGGTACGCCAGCGGATCGGATAACCTTTTAAGGAGGAATGACAATGGAACAATGGAAAAAGGATACTTCGGAACTGGATATTGATGACATTGTCAAGGAATTCAGCGGCAGCGCACTGGATGATGAATCCTTTGAACAGGAATTCAGGGAATCCATTGAGGATGATGTTTTGGTCTGGGACGGAAAACCGGCCCGCAGAGAACATATTCCGCCGGCAATGCCACAGGATACTGTCCGTCTTGGTGAGATCACCAAGGCGGTAAAGGAGCAGACTGTGGCGGAGGATCAGACCATTGCCTTTACACCGGTGGGACAAGAGGAAGAGCCGGTGCAGAGCGTGTATGTTCCGCCGGAAGAACCGAAGACCGAGCCTTATTCGGAGCAATGGGAACCGGAATATGAGGATCCTATGGGTGAGTATGTCCCACCGGAACCTATTGTATTTCGTCCTAAATCCCGGTTGCGTGAGCTGAAAAAGAAATTGATCGCAGGACCGGAAAAGCGTTACTACCAGCTGGTGGAGCGGGGTCTTGGTAAATTGCAGGCTGCGATTTTTGCCTGTGGCCTCGTGGCTTTACTGTCGGTGCTTACTGCGGTTATGCATACCATGGGCGTGGTGCCTGAGGAGCGCATGCGGCTGTTGGTTTTTGGACAGCTGCTGGGCATGCTGATTGCGGCCTTGCTTGGTAGTTACCAGTTAATGGAGGGCTTTGGCGATCTGATCAAGCGCCGCTTTTCCCTAAATACATTACTGCTGTTCAGTCTGGTGGCCTGCGTTGCTGACGGCATTCTTTGTCTGAGTCAGGTGCGTGTGCCTTGCTGTGCGCCGTTTAGCTTGAATATGACCATGTCACTGTGGTGCGCATATCAAAACCGCAATACG
>JAZORJ010000091.1:0-6165 GCA_045656525.1 Faecousia sp.
ACTGAGGCTTGTAAAGAAGAAAAGGCTCCCGTAATTCTGCAGGTTTCCAAGGGCGCCCGTGCCTACGCAAACCATACTTACCTGGTTAAGCTGGTTGAGGCTGCTGTCATTGAGTGCCCCGAAATTCCCATCGCTCTGCACTTGGACCACGGCGACAGCTTTGAGACCTGTAAGTCCTGCATCGACGGTGGCTTTACCTCCGTTATGATCGACGCTTCCTCCAAGTCCTTTGAGGAGAACATCGAGATCACCCGTAAGGTGGTTGAGTATGCCCACGATCACGGTGTCGTGGTCGAGGCTGAGCTGGGCTCTCTGGCCGGCATCGAGGACGAAGTGAACGTGTCTGCTGAGGCTGCTTCCTACACCCGTCCCGAGGAAGTGGAAGAGTTCGTGACCCGTACCGGTTGTGACTCTCTGGCCATCGCCATCGGCACCTCCCACGGTGCTTACAAGTTCACCCCCGAGCAGTGCACCCTGAACGAGCAGGGCATTCTGGTTCCTCCCGCACTGCGTTTCGACGTGCTGGAAGAGGTCACCAAGCGTCTGCCCGGTTTCCCCATCGTTCTGCACGGTTCTTCCTCCGTTCCTCAGGAGTATGTGGCTATGGTCAACGCCAACGGCGGCAAGATGCCCAACGCCATCGGTGTTCCCGAGGAGCAGCTGCGTAAGGCTGCCGCACTGTCCGTCTGCAAGATCAACATCGACTCCGACCTGCGTCTTGCAATGACCGGTACCATCCGTCAGTTCTTCAACGATCAGCCCAGCAAGTTTGACCCCCGTGAGTACTTGAAGCCCGCTCGCGCAAACATCAAGGAGATCGTCCGCCACAAGCTGGTGAACGTTCTGGGTTGCGCCGGCAAGGCCTAATTGCAATCATTTTGCCTCCCACTTCGGTGGGAGGTTTTTTATAAAATTTTGTTGCTATTCTTGGGCTTTCCAAGTATAATAGTTCCAAGCGAAAGAAAGGAGAATGTGCCGATGAACGAAAAACATTGCGTTCCGCTGACCCGGCTGGTGGAGGAATTCCATCTGGATGTGGCGTTTCGGTCTACGGATTATGAGGCTGTGCAGCTGACTGTTGAGGATGTTGCCCGTCCCGGTTTGCAGCTTGCCGGCTATTTCGATCATTTTGAACCCATCCGCTTGCAGGTGATGGGCAATGTGGAAATGAGCTATATGGACAAAATGACACCTGCGGAGCAGGCCGCTACCTATGACCGGCTGTTCTCCTATAAATTCCCGGCCCTGCTCCTTGCCCGGGGATTTGAACCGGCACCGGTGTGTCTGGAAATGGCGAAAAAACACAATGTAACTGTTTTGCGCACCACAAAGACCACCAGCAGCGTGGTTTCCGGCATTATCAATTTCCTGCGTACAGCACTTGCACCGAAAATCACCCGTCATGGTGTTTTGGTGGAGGTCTACGGTGAAGGCTTGCTCCTGATCGGTGACAGCGGAATCGGCAAGAGCGAAGCGGCGGTGGAGCTTTTGAAGCGCGGTCACCGTTTGATTGCGGATGATGCGGTGGAGATCCATAAGATCGGTGAAAATTCCCTAATGGGCGCAGCACCTCCGCTGATTCGAAATTACATCGAATTGCGGGGCATTGGCATCATCAATGTGGCAAAGCTGTTCGGTATGGGTGCAGTCAAGGCAGAAAATGAAATCAATTTGGTGGTCAATATTGTGCCGTGGAAGACGCAGGAGGTCTATGACCGTCTGGGTCTGGAAGAACAGCATATGGAAATCATGGGCGTGAAGATTCCCATGAATACCATTCCCATCACCCCCGGCCGTAACTTGGCACTGATTTTGGAAGTAGCGGCTATGAACAACCGTCAGCGGAAGATGGGTTACAATGCGGCGCTGGAATTTACGGAGCAGATGAATAACCACTTTGCGGCACAGGCGGGAAATCAGGTATGAAAGAATTGACCATCGGCACCAACGATGCCGGTCAGCGGCTGGATCGTTTTCTTGCCAAAGCGGTGCCCCTGCTGCCCGCATCTCTGGCGCAAAAATATATCCGGCTGAAACGGATCAAGTGCAACGGCGCAAGAGTTCAGCGGGATACCAGACTGCAAAGCGGAGATGTTTTGCAGCTTTATATCAACGATGAATTTTTTGACAAGCCCAGAGAGGATAATGCCTATCTGACTGTGGCTGCGCCGAAGCTGAATATTGTTTACGAGGATGACCAGATCCTTCTGGTGGATAAGCGGCCCGGCATTGCGGTGCATCCCCATGACGGCGCGGAGTACGGACGGACGCTGATTGACCATATCCAGTCCTACCTGTATCAAAAGCGGGAATGGCGGCCCAGAGAGGAAAATGCGTTTACCCCAGCGTTGTGCAACCGGATCGACCGCAATACCGGCGGCATTGTGATCGCAGCAAAAACCGCGGAAGCCCTGCGTGTGATGAATCAAAAAATCAAGGACCGGGAGCTGGATAAGCGGTATTTGGCCATTGTAGAGGGCACGCCCAAGGCGCAAAAGGGAAGCCTGAAAGGGTATCTGTTCAAGGATGCCAAGCAGAATCGGGTATTTGTCAGCGACAAACCCCAGCCCGGAGCGAAGACTTGCCAAACCAATTATAAAGTGCTGACTTCGCAAAACGGCCTTTCTCTGGTGGAATGCGAGCTTATTACCGGTAGAACCCACCAAATTCGCGCCCAATTCGCCCATGCCGGCCACCCTTTGCTGGGTGATGGAAAATACGGCAAGCTGGACAAGCGATTTGACCGGAATTATCAGGCACTGTATTCCTACAAACTGACCTTCACATTTACCACGGAGGCCGGTGCGTTGGACCACCTGAACGGAAAATCCTTTCAGGTTGGGGAAGTGGACTTCGTCAAGGAGTATTTCCCGGGATTTTCGGTGCGGTAACGGATCATTTTCAAACAGCCACTTTCTTAACGAAAGTGGCTGTTGTGCATGTTCCACAAATGCCGGCGTTGTTTTTCGGCACGCAAATCCCATAATCATTCATAATTTTTCCGAAATCTATGCTATAATGTTAGTGGTAGCGAAAGCACCGTACAATGCAATGAGGATAAAGGAGCAATTATGAATAACAACATCTTGTTTTTCCTGACACCGAAAGCAATGTGTGCGTATTTGTATGATGATTACACCATGCGCCAAGCGCTGGAAAAAATGGAGTCGGCCGGCTATGCGGCACTGCCGATTTTGAATAAGCGGGGAGAGTACCGGGGTACTTTAACAGAGGGTGACCTGCTGTGGGGCATCAAAAATATGTGTTACATGGATATGCGCCAAGCGGAAGCACATAGAATCATGGAGATCTCCCGGAGAAAAGACAATGTCCCTGTCCGTGTGACTACATCTATGCATGACTTGGTGGACCGTGCCAGTACACAAAACTTTGTTCCCGTGGTGGACGATAAGGATGCCTTTATCGGCATCGTCACCCGGCGGTCGATCATCAAATATTGTTCCGGGCGCTTGTTTGAAGAATAACGAAGAGTCTGCCGTAAAGCGGCAGACTCTTTTCCTTGTCCGCAAAGGTTGCAAAACGCAAGGAAATTTGCTATAATGTTACCAAGTATTGATTGGAGGCAACCCATGACGGATGAAAGATTGAAAGCGCAGATCGGTGTCAATATTTCCAACCTGCGTAAAAGAATGGGGCTGACCCAAGCGGGTCTGGCAGAAAAAGTGAATTATTCCGATAAGGCCGTTTCCAAATGGGAACGGGGAGAGTCTGTTCCGGATATTCTGACATTGGTGTCTTTGGCGGAGGTTTTGGGTGTTTCTGTGGATGATTTGCTGCAAGACCCCAATGCTCTGCCGGAAAATACCGGTGCGGTACAGCAGGTCATGGATCAAGTGGTGCAAAAGACATTGAAGCGCAAAGCCGATAAGCGGATCATTGTGCAGTTGTCGTCTTTGCTGGTGTGGTTTGTGGCGCTGCTTGCGTATGTGACACTTTCCTCCCTTGGCGTATCCAAGAGTTGGCTGGCGTTTTTCTGGGCGATCCCGGCGGGTGCCATTGTGGTTTTGAGCCTTCGCTCCGCATGGCGGGATTTCCGTAGCAATCGGGTATTGTTCTCAGTGATCATGTGGGGCAGTCTTTTGGGTATTTATATGTCGCTGTTTTTGCTGTTCCAAGCCAATGTTTGGCGCATTTTCCTGTTGGGCATCCCCGGACAGCTGGCAATTTTTCTGTGGTTTCGGATGTTTCGACCGATTCCGGGAAAAGAGGTAAAAAATGGACAAGAAAACCCTGAGAACGCAGATTCGTGAAAAAAAGCGGGCAATGACCCCGGAGCAGATCGAAAAAGCAAGCCGAGCGTTGACAGAGCAGTTCCTCGCCTTGGAAGTGTACCGCAATGCAAAGACCCTGTATGGCTACCTGCCTTACAATCAGGAAGTGCGCACCGTACCGATTTTGGCCCGCGCATTGGCAGATGGAAAACAGGTGGCAGTACCCAAGGTCTATGGGGATGAGATGCGTTTCATCTGCTTGACGGATTTGACCCAAGTGGAAACAGGCTATGCCGGAATTCCGGAGCCGATTGCAGACGAACCCATAGCAGATGATCCTGCGGCATTGGTGCTGATGCCCGGACTGGCCTTTGACAAGGAAGGACACCGCATAGGCTACGGCGGCGGTTTTTACGACAAGTTTTTAAATGCAGAACCCACGCACCCCACCGTGGCGCTGTGCTATGCATTTCAAATGGTGGAGGATTTGCCTACTGAGGAATTTGATGTTCCCGTAGACCGGGTTCTGTGGGCATAAGGAGAGAAAACGATGCACATTCCCAAAGGAGACACCGCCCAGTTGGAGCTGGTGACATTTGAAGAAGCACTGGCGGCGGCAAACACCCCATCGTCGGAGTACGATGTAGAAAAATGGCTCTATGCGCCCAATTTTTATTCCGAGTATCGGTACATACTGGGCACCAGAGGCAAAAATCCTCTGATTTGCATTGGCATCAATCCCTCTACGGCTGCGCCGGGTGATTTGGATAATACCTTGAAATCCGTGGAGCGTATTGCTTTGGGCAACGGATTTGACAGCTTTATTATGTTCAATGTCTACGCCCAACGGGCAACAAACCCCGATGCCATGGAGAAAACATGCAACCCGCTGCTGCACAAGGAGAATCTGGCGGCGTTCCGCTATGTTTTGTCCATTTCGGACAAGCCTGCCGTATGGGCGGCATGGGGTGCGATCATTGAAAAAAGAGACTATCTTGCGGACTGCCTGCGGGACATGGTGGTAGCCGGGCAGGAATACGGTGCCAGTTGGTACTGCGCCGGTGCGGTGACCAAGAAAGGGCATCCCCATCATCCCCTGTACTTGCGCAAGGACGAAAAAATCAAACCTTTTGATGTGGCGGCATATCTGGCCTCACAGTAGGAGTATGTATGAAATTAGTAATTGCATCGGATATCCATGGCTCTGCCTACTATTGCGGCAAGCTGATGGAGATTGTGGAGCAGGAACAGCCTGATAAGCTCCTGCTGCTGGGTGACCTTTTATACCATGGCCCCCGGAATGCCTTACCCCGGGATTATGCCCCCAAGCAGGTGATTGCAATGCTGTCCCAGCATAAGGATATCATCACCGCCGTGCGGGGAAACTGTGAGGCGGAAGTGGATCAGATGGTTTTGCCCTTCTCCTGTATGGCAGATTTTGCCCAGCTGGAAGTGGACGGCACGCTGTTCCACCTGACCCATGGTCACCACGAAAATCCGGAGAATCTTCCGCCCTTGCCGGAAGGCAGTGTGTTCCTTTCCGGCCACACCCATGTAAAAATGGATGAGGTGCGTGATGGCATTCGCTGTATCAATCCCGGCAGCGTGTCCATTCCCAAGGATGGAAGCCACAGTTGCATGATATACGACAACGGCGTGTTTGCTGTCGTTTTGTTGGAGGATACCGATGGAATGTGAATGCGAAACCTGTTGGTATTATGACTACGACGAGGAATACGATGAGTATTTCTGTATGATGGATCTGGATGAGGACGAATATTACCGCTTTTTCAGTTCCGGTAAAAACCGTTGCCCCTACTACCGTCAGGGCGACGATTATACCCTTGCGAGGAGGCAATAACATGATTCGATATTTGGGCCTTGTGTTGGTTTTGGCACTGCTGCTGTGTGGTTGCACACAGGAAACCGGACC
>JAZORJ010000092.1:0-4904 GCA_045656525.1 Faecousia sp.
CGAAGCTGTTTGCAGCAAGCGGCATTCCTGCCGGCCAACTGGTTGAGCAGCTGCTGAACCTTGCGATGGAGGCAGCAAAGTGAAAAAGAAGGTATTACTGTCCATTACGGGCAGACAGACCTACCATGATCAGGAGCCGGAAGTAATGGAGCTGGTCACGGAAGGAACGATGGAATTCACCGATGGCGGTTGGGATATTTCCTATCAGGAAAGCGATCTGACCGGCCTGCAAGGTGTGACCACCACATTTCGGGTAGAAACGGAAAAGGTGACCTTGATCCGAACCGGTCCGCTTCGCTCTACTATGGAGTTTCAGGTTGGGCATGTCCATGACAGCCTTTACCAAATGGAATTTGGTACCTTGATGATTACGGTGACAACCCGTCATCTGTTTTTCGATATCCTGCCGGATGGCGGCTGTATTGACCTTGTGTACGATATTGAAATCGAAAAAACAGAAGGCGGAACGGTGGATTATCATTTGGATATCCGTGCAATTGACTAAAAAAAGACTGCTGCGATGTGCAGCAGTCTTTTTTATTATTGTGTTGGGTCGTCGGACAGATCAGAATCCGGTGTTCCCGATGGGGTATTGGGATCCTGAATCTTGGCGACGACATTATCCTGTGCTTCATAGGTATCCGTACCGATGAGGTTCTCACCCTGCAACAGGCCATCTTGTTTGTTGTAGAACAGACAGGTGATTTCAACTTCATAGCCGTTTTTGCCGTAGGACAGAATGTCGCCGTCCTGATATCCGCCGGGGTTGTTGGGCAGCATGGTCGTGTACAGCGTTCCGGCTTCCAAGGTATCGGTAACGGTAACCACCACATCCACAATGTAATCCCGGCTATCCGTGCCTTCAATGGTGATCTGGATCATTCCCTCCACCACTTCGGCCTTGATGCGGATGGGGTCAGGGCGGTTGTTGCGGAAACGGAAGTCCGCAGTTCCGTTATTCACATATGCATCCCGGCCAACCTCGATAAAGGTAGGCGCATAAGCATGATTGTGCCGTTCAAGAATTTCCAGCTCAGCGGCCAGTACACTGTTATACAGAACGCTGGCGGTATGTGCGACGCCGCCACCCATGACGGATGTATTCACACGGCCAAGGTAGGCCAGTGCGGACTGATAGCCCTTTTCGGCGGTCAATTCGCCCAGAAGCTCATTGAAAGAGAAGGAATCGCCGGATTTCAAAATCAACCCATTGAGAATTTCACAGGCAAGGGTCGCGTTCTGATTCCAAGCAGTGTCCGCACCCAAGAGGGAAGTGTATTCGCCGATCACATCCCGGAACAGATTGTCAGAAAGAAGTTCCTCCGTAACATTGGGTGCCAGATAACGCAGGGGGATGGTAATGGTTTCACCGTAGGGGGTTTTGGCGATCTGCTCCTTGACCTCGTCCAGATTGAAGCCGTAGCCGTAAACCTCAGGGGTGACTTCGTAGGTGAGGGGATCCATCTGGGCGTCCACGGGTTCTACACACAGATCTGCGTAGTAGGAAAGAAGCTCGTCTTCGATGGAATCCGGAGCGATAACGGTGCAAGTACCAACCATTTGGAAAATGTTGATGTTGTAGTACTCCATCACCTGATCAAATAGCTTATTGATGTCCAGACCGTATTCTGCTGTGCCGACATAAATGGTAAGGGTCTGATGAATGGTCTCCGTATTGGGATCATCTACGCCCATTTGGGGCCTTGTGCCGGAAAGGCTGATCTTGGGCTGGGAAAGGGTGCTGCTGAACTGCGCGCCCAGCTTGTTCAGCTCACTGCGGATGTAATCGGTGTTCAGATTCAAATGGGGCGTGACGGGAATAATCACGGAATTGGACTGTGCATATTCCTTAGCCTCATTCCGCTCAGCACGGCTGCCGGTACGGCCATAATTATAGGCATCCTGTACCACGGCCTGAATGTCTAACTGGGCACCGGTGGCTTGGGGGAATAAAGTGACCTGCGAATCCAAAACGGTTACCACCATAGGAAGCTTTGCGTATGTGTCGGCAGTCGCCTTTTCTAAGGCACTTGCAGCTTGCTCCTGTGTCATACCGCCGATGTTGACACCGGCGGCCATTACGCCTTTCAGAATGCGGCCGTCATCAGTGGGGGCGGCAAACATGGTGGAGATCAGAATGATGGCAGCAATCAGCAATACCGCAGTCACAGATGCAAGGGAAATCAGGGTGATTTTCTCCTTCTTGGTCATGTACCAACGCCTCTTGTTTCGATTGCGCCGAGGATTTACAGAGGCAGAACCCGCAGGGCGGGTGGCACCTTCCATGGCATCCTCCAAACGTACCCGTTGGGTCATATCCTTGGTGGGCTGGATGACCGGAGTATCATTTTGAGGGTGATCGATATGATTCTCGTTCATAATAATCATCTCCTAATCTATTAAGAGGTAAAACGCGCATTACTTGCATTCTAGGGACATTGTACCACATTTTACACAAATTGCAATGTCATTTCGTTACCAATCCATGAAAAACCTGTAAACAGAGCTGAAAATCAGCCATTTTGGCAGCAATTTCGGAATTTTTCCAGAAATACCTTGGTCTGCTTCAAACTGTCCACGCCGCTGGCAAGCTTCAACCGCAGAGTAGGCTGCTTCGCAGTGGCTACCAACTGAATACGTCGGGCATAGTCTTTGTCGCTGCAAATGCGGCCGATGCCGTCGAAATTCAGTTCCGTCATGGTGATCAGCACCTCTCCTGCCTTTTGACGGATGTCGCAAATATGCAGTTTTTGTGCCTCGGCACGCAATAGGGCAATGTCGATGAGGTTCAGGACGCCCTTGGGAGGATCGCCGTAACGATCGATGATTTCATCCAGCAGATCGTCCGCATCCTCCTGAGAACGGATCGCGGCCATACGCCGGTACAAGTCCATACGCTCTTCGCCCCGGGCGACATAGTCCTGACTGACATTGGCAGTGACATTCAGATCGGCAGTGCAGTCCGGTTCTTTCGGCTTTTCGCCCTTTTCTTCCAAAACCGCTTCGTCCAAAAGTTTCAGATACATGTCGTATCCCACGCTCATCATATGACCGGATTGCTCGGCACCAAGCAGATTGCCTGCGCCGCGGATTTCCAAATCACGCATGGCGATCTTGAAGCCGGAGCCGAATTCCGCAAAGTCCCGGATGGCCGACAGTCGCTTTTCGGCCACTTCGGTAAGATTCTTGTCCGGGCGATAGGTGAAATAGGCATAGGCGTGGCGGGTGGAACGACCCACACGACCACGGAGCTGGTGAAGCTGGGAAAGACCAAAACGGTCGGCGTTTTCGATGATGAGTGTGTTAGCGTTGGGAATGTCCAAGCCGGTCTCGATGATGGTGGTACACACCAGCACCTGAATTTCACCCTCTGCCATTGCCTGCATCACATCGCCCAAGGCATCCTCGCCCATTTGTCCATGGGCAACAGCAACGGAAAGACCGGGAATTCGTTTTTGGAGCGCGGCGGCACACCGGTCAATGGTCTCCACCCGGTTGTGCAGGTAGTACACCTGTCCGCCCCGTTCCACCTCTTTACGGATGGCATCGTCGATAATGGCGTTGCTGTGTTCCATTACAAAGGTTTGTACCGGATAGCGGTCTGCCGGGGGCTCTTCAATGGTGGACATATCCCGGATTCCGGAAAGTGCCATATTCAGCGTCCGGGGGATGGGGGTGGCAGAGAGGGTCAGCACATCCACACCCTTGGAAATCTCTTTCAAGCGTTCCTTGTGGCTGACACCGAAACGCTGTTCTTCGTCAATGATCAGCAGTCCCAAGTCTTTATATTCAATGCTTTTTTGCAGCAATTTATGGGTGCCGATGATCAAATCCACACCACCGCTGCGCAGAGCTTGAATGGTTTTCTTTTGCTGTGCAGCAGTGCGGAATCGGCTAAGCACGTCGATATTTACAGGAAAACCACGAAAACGAGCGATAGCGGTCTGATAATGCTGCTGTGCCAGCACCGTTGTCGGCACCAAAATGGCAACCTGCTTGCCGTCCATGATGGCTTTCATTACAGCACGGAGGGCAACCTCGGTCTTGCCGAAGCCTACGTCGCCGCACAGCAGACGATCCATAGGCGTGGGGGATTCCATATCCGCTTTGATGTCCGCAATACAGCGCAGCTGATCATCCGTTTCCGGATAGGGGAAATTGTCTTCGAATTCCTGCTGCCATGGAGAATCCGCAGAGAAGGGGTAACCCTCCTGCCGTTTCCGGGCAGCATAAAGCTGGATCAGCTCGCCGGCCATGTCCTTGGCGGCCTTTCGGGCCTTGGTCTTGGTTTTTTGCCACGCATCGGAGCCGATTTTGTTCAGCCGTACTGTGGCATCCTCGCCACCGGAGCCAATGTATTTGCTCACCAAATCCAACTGGGTGGCGGGAACAAAAAGGGTGTCCGAGCCTTGGTATGCGATCTTTACATAGTCCTTAATAGCCCCATCTACTTTGATCTGCTCCATGGCCATAAAACGGCCAATACCGTAGTTTTCGTGTACCACCAGATCGCCGGGAGTCAGGTCAGTGAAGGAATTCAGCTTTTGCCGGTTGGTGGCGGCCTTTTTCGCCTTTTTTCGGGGTGCAGTCTTGGCAATCAGCTGACCTTCGGTTAAAACAACGAGCTTAGCGTTGGGATACTCCATGCCAAAGGGCAGCGTGCCTTCGGTCAGCAAAATTTGGCCGGGCTGGGGCAGAGTCGTCAGAGGAATGCACAAAAAGGCGGAAAGACCACGATCCCGGAGCTGTTCCTGCAATAATTCCGCTCGACGGCGTGTGCCGCAGAGAACCAGACAGGAAAACTCCATTTTCTGATAATGGGCAAGATCGGTTGCGGCGGTATCCAGACTGCCGCCATAACCGGGCAACTGCTTTGCGGTCATGGGAAGCAGCTGCTTTGGCGG
>JAZORJ010000093.1:0-3126 GCA_045656525.1 Faecousia sp.
CTGGATCCCAGAGGCGGCAGCGTGTCTGAGAGCCAGATTGCTGTGTACTACGGCGAGCCCTACGGTGCACTTCCCATACCTACCCGGGAAGGCTATGAATTCCAAGGCTGGCGACTGGGCGGCATGATACTGACATCGTCCAGCATCGTAGAGAGCATGGAAGATCACACGGCGGTTGCCGTGTGGGGCGAAGTGGAAACCCCGGCATTTTGGTTGATCCCTGTGGTGCTGGTTGTGCTGGCGGCGTTGGCATTCGGATGGTTCTATATGAACCGCCTTTGGATGAAACGCGCAATCGAGGAAGATTGGGAATAAAACAAAAACCCTCCGGCCAAGCCGGAGGGTTTTCCATTATCCCAATTTCTTGTTCTTGTTATAAGCGGCGACGACGCACTCCATAGCTGCGGAGCGGAAACCGCCCTGTTCCAGAACCCGGACACCGTCGATGGTGCTTCCACCGGGGGAGCAGACCGCGTCTTTCAGTGCGCCGGGATGCGTACCGGATGCAAGGAACATCTTTGCCGCGCCTTCCATGGTGGCGGCGGCGTAACGCATAGCCTTGTCCCGGGGCAGACCGCAGGCCACAGCGCCGTCGGCCAGAGCCTCAATCAGCATGTACATATATGCCGGGCCGCTGCCGGACAGGGCGCTGGCGGCATCGATGAGATTTTCCTGCAAGGCATCCACAATGCCGCAGGGGGCCATGTCGGCAAGCCAATCGGCCAGAATTTCGTCGCTGACCAGCTCGTTACAGCAGTAGAGGATCACGCCCTTGCCAACAGCGGTGGGGGTGTTGGGCATGATGCGGATGATTGGCAGCTTCACGCCGATCATGGCTTCGATCTTCGCAATCTCCACGCCGGCGGCCATGGAGATGATCAGCGGTTTTTTATCCGCAAGCATTTCCTTCAAAGGCGCAAGGCAGGATGCCAGAATGTGGGGCTTGACTGCCAGAAAGATCCGGTCGCAGTTCGCCACAAGGCTTTCGTTATCCGTGTGGGTGATGCCCAATTCCTCAGCAAATGCCTTGGATTGTTCGGAAAAGTCCGCCACGGCGATGTCCGTAGTGGAATTGTGAAGCGCGCGCACAAGGCTGGAACCCATGTTGCCGCAGCCGATAAAACCGTATTTCATAGTTACCTCCTTACCGGATGTGTCCGGTGCCGTGGATGACATACTTGTAGGTGGTCAGCTCCCGCAGACCCATGGGGCCACGGGCGTGAAGCTTTTGGGTGGAAATGCCCATTTCGCAGCCAAGGCCAAATTCGCCGCCGTCGGTGAAGCGGGTGGATGCGTTGACATAGACTGCCGCACTGTCCACGCAGGCGGTGAAAATGGCTTCCGCATCGGCGTCCCGTGTGACGATGGCTTCGCTGTGGCCGGTGGAATGGGCGGCAATGTGGCGAATGGCTTCGTTGACATCCTCCACGCACTTGACGGCCAGAATGTAGTCCAAAAATTCTGTGTCGAAATCTGCTTCACCGGCAGGTGTGCCGGGAATGATGGCGGCAGCTTCCTTGTCCAGCCGCAGCTCCACTTGGGGGATGGCCTGCCTCAGCATGGGCAGGAAGGTGGGGGCAATCGCCTGATCGACCAGCAGTACTTCCTCAGCGTTACACACGCTGGGCCGGCTGGTCTTTGCGTTTTTGATAATTTTCAATGCCATGTCCAGATCCGCGGATTTTTCCACATACACATGGCAAATGCCTGTGCCGGTGGCAATACAGGGAACGGTGGCGGTGCGCACACAGGCGTTGATCAGTCCCGCTCCGCCCCGGGGGATCAGCAGATCCACATAGCCATTTGCGGTCATGAGGGCGGTTGCGCTGTCCCGGGAAGTATCCTGCACCAGATTCACCGCATTCTCCGGAATGCCCACAGCTTTCAGACCGCTGCGCAGGGCATTTACAATGGCATTTGCACTGCGGAAGGCTTCCTTACCGCCCCGCAGGACGCACACATTGCCGCTTTTCAGCGCCAGTGCGGCGGCAACGCTGGTGACATTGGGACGGCTTTCGTAGATGATGGCGATCACGCCCATGGGAACGGAAACCTTTTGAATGTTCAGACCGTCAGCACGGGTGTGCTCGTCCAGCAAAAGGCCCACGGGGTCAGGCAGCTGCGCCACTTCCCGAATGCCTTGGGCCATGGAAGCAATGCGCTCGGCCGTCAGACGCAGGCGGTCCAGCATGACGGTGGAGATGGTGTCCTTGGCGGCATCCAGATCCAGCGCATTGGCGGCGAGAATGGCACTTTCGTTGGCCAGCAAAGCGTCGGCCATGGCGTGCAGCGCTTCGTTTTTCTGCGCCGTAGTCAGCCGGGCGATGTCCGCCTTGACTGATTTGGCGTTTTGCAGCATGTTCATCATAGGCTTTTCTCCGTAAAACGGGTGCCTACGGCCTGACCGTCCAGAATATCATAGAGATTTTCCGGGCGTGCGCCGTTGGCGATGACCATATCACAGCCGCAGGAAAGGCAGATCTCCGCCGCATGGAGCTTGGTGACCATACCACCGGTGCCCTGTGTGGTGGAGCTGACACCGGCCAGCGCCAAGACCTTCTCATCCACCTTGTTTACCTCGTGGATCAGCAGGGCATTTTCGTCCTTGTGGGGATCGGCGGTGTACAGACCGTCAATGTCGCTGAGCAAAATCAGCAGATCTGCCTTGACGCTTTGCGCCACAATGGCACCAAGGGTATCGTTATCACCGATGACGATCTCATCGATGGCGATGGTGTCATTTTCGTTAATAATGGGCAGTGTACCCAGTTCCAGCAGACGGTTCAGGGTGTTGATAAAGTTGCCCTGCCGTTTTTCGTTGGCAATATCGTCCCGGGTGATCAGCAGCTGGGCAACCGTGTGGTGATATTCGCTGAACAGCTTATCATATGTATACATAAGCTCACATTGACCCACAGCCGCAGCGGCCTGCTTGGAGGGAATGTCCGTAGGTCGCTGGCGCAGACCCAATTTACCCACGCCCATGCCAATGGCACCGGAGGATACCAAAATCACTTCATGACCGGCATTTTTAATATCGCTCATGATTTTGCAGAGCGTCTCTACCCGGCGAATATTCAAATGTCCGGACGGATGAGCCAAGGTAGAAGTGCCGATTTTCACAAC
>JAZORJ010000094.1:0-2395 GCA_045656525.1 Faecousia sp.
GATGCTTTCGTCCATGGAGAATTTGGGGGCGGGGAAGCCTTCGTTTTTCAGCATTTCCTTCACCATGGGAATGTGCCGGTCGTAGATATGGCAGTCGGCGATCACATGGATCAGCTCGCCCACTTTCAGCCCGGACACATGGGCAAACATGTGCATCAGCACCGCGTACTGACACACATTCCAGTTGTTTGCGGTGAGCATGTCCTGAGAACGCTGGTTCAGAATGCCGTTCAGGGTGTCGCCGGTAACATTGAAGGTCATGGAATAGGCGCAGGGGTAGAGATTCATGTCGTGCAGATCGTTAAAATTATAAATACTGGTGAGAATCCGCCGGGAATTGGGGTTGTTTTTCAGATCGTACAGCACCCGATCCACCTGATCAAACTCTCCCTCGGGATACTGGTGTTTGATGCCCAGCTGGTAGCCGTAGGCTTTGCCAATGGTGCCGTCAGAGCCGGCCCATTCGTCCCAAACATGACTGCCCAGCTCGGCAATGCGGTTGGATTTCTTCTGCCAGATCCACAGAAGCTCGTCCACGGCGCTCTTCCAATAGGTGCGCCGCAGAGTCATGATGGGAAATTCCTCCGCCAGATTGTAGCGATTGACCACACCGAATTTCTTGATGGTATGGGCAGGCGTGCCGTCGGGCCAGTGAGGGCGCACTTCCAGACCTTCATCGGAGAATCCGTTTTCCAAGATATCCAGACAAGTCGCGCGGTAGATATCATCTGCTCTGCTCATATTGGCCACCTCGTTAAGTAGTATATTATATATAGTATCACAGGAAATTCAATTTGTCAGCAAGTTTTTCTGGCGACAAATATTTTTCGGAACCCCCCTTGTCGACCTTCAAAAATCAGGGTATAGTTATAATACACCGGAGAACCGGTGAAACGAAAGGAGCTGCCGCATATGAAATTTCAGTTTAGTGAGAAGAAAGTCAAATTGCCCGGTAATGTCCACGCCTACGCCGAGAAAAAGGTCATGAAGCTGGCACGGTACTTTGAGGAGGATGCGGAAGCGCTCATCGTATTTTCTGTGGAGAAGAACCGGAACAATGTGGAACTCACCGTTCACGGCGCAGGCACTTGGTTCCGGGCTCACGAGAGCACCTCGGACATGTTCGCTTCCATCGACGCTGCTGTGGGCACCACCGAAGGTCAGACCCGCAAGAACAAGACCCGCTTGGCTCGCCGCCTGCGTCAGGACGCCTTCGTAAGAACTGTGGAGGAAACATCCTTTACTGCTGAAGAAAAAGAGGAAGATTTCCGCATCGTTCGTGTCAAGCAGTTCAACTTCCGTCCTATGAGCCGGGAGGAGGCCATTTTGCAGATGAATCTGCTGGAACACAACTTCTTCGCTTTCCGGGATGAAGATAACCACGGCGCCTTTGCAGTGGTCTACCGCAGAAATGATGGCGGTTACGGCCTGATCGAAGACGCAGAGTAAGAAATAGAAAATACGAAGGGGCGGCTTCGGCCGCCCCTTTTGACGGAAAGAAGAGAGAAAATGAAAAAGCTTTTGGCGTTCTTGCTGGCGGTGATGCTTTTGGCGGGATGCAAGGCGGAAACCGCTCCCTCGGAGCCTGTATCGACTGCATCCAAGCCCACCCAAGCCACCACCGAGGGAACAAAACCGCCGGTGGAGGTATCGCCCTTGGCGGTGGAGGATTTTCTGGATTTTGAAAATGCCTCCTATCCCCGGGAAAATCCGGTGGAGTTTGTGATGATCCATTTTACCAGCGCGGTGATGTTGGATCGGGAAAACCCTTATGACTATGATCTGGTGCGGGGGATCTTCGTGGAAAACCGGCTGGGTATACATTATATAATAGACCGGGATGGGACGATCTACTGCTTTCTGCCGGAAAGTCGGTCCGCCTGGCATGCGGGAAAGGGTAGTTTTGGGGACGAAAAATATACCGACAATATGAACCGGCACTCCATTGGCATCGAGCTCATGGCCATCGGTTCTCAGGAGGACATGTCCATCTACCTGAATCCAGAAGAATACCACCGCCTGAACAAGGATTTGATCGGTTTTACAGATGCCCAATATACGGCGTTGACGGCCTTGGTGCGGGATATTTGCGCCCGGCATGAAATCGCCTTGGATCGGCAGCATATCATTGGCCATCAGGAGTATAACCCGGCCAAAAATGACCCGGGAGAGCTGTTTGTTTGGGCACATTTTATGGATATTTTGACTGCAAAAATTTTTGAAAAATAATGAAAAAAGTTCTTGACATGGGATGAAGTATGTGCTAGAATAAGCAAGCTAACCACGCGAGGGGTTGGCGACTGTACCTTGTAAATTGAATAATGTAAGACAAACTATAACACCTTGGACAATTAATGGATTGTTTAAGCGATGTATATCGAAATTAACAGCCAAC
>JAZORJ010000095.1:0-7956 GCA_045656525.1 Faecousia sp.
AGCCCGGAATATTCTCGTGGAACGCAACCTGCGTCTGGTTGCGCATATTATGAAAAAATACTACACCCAGACCGCAGATCAGGAGGACCTGATCTCCATCGGCACCATCGGACTGATCAAGGGAATTTCCACATTCGACCCTTCCAAGGGCGCCCGGCTGGCCACCTACGCCGCCCGTTGTGTGGAAAATGAAATTTTAATGCACTTTCGGGCGCAGAAAAAAACCAGTCAGGATGTATCGTTGTCAGATTATATCGAAACCGGCAACGATGGGACGGCACTTTCGCTGATGGATGTGGTAGGAGAAGAAGATACGGATCTTTTAGAGAAAATCTGCACCCAAGAGCAGATCTCTCAGGTGCGCAAAGCCGTTCTGGAACAGCTGGACGAACGGGAACGGCAGGTAATTATCCTGCGCTACGGTCTGTCCGGGAAAAAGCCCCAGCGACAGCGGGAAGTGGCAAAAAATCTGGATATCAGCCGCAGCTATGTCTCCCGAATTGAAAAGAAAGCCTTGCAGAAATTAAAAGTCGCCCTGTCCGACAGTAAATGGCGCAGTGCTTCCCACGGATAATTCCGTTGCACCTTTTTTTGCCTGCGGAATACCATGGAATGAGCGCAATGCTCAGGAATTTATTTTTCGGAGGTAACGATTATGTGTAACGGCAATAACATTTGGTGGATCATCATTCTGGTCGTTCTGTTCTGCTGCTGCGGCTGCGGCAACAACAACGGCTGCGGCGCAAACCTGTGCGGCAACGGCTGCGAGCGTACCTGCTGCTAAATAAAAAAGGGCACCCCAATCGGGGTGCCTTTTTTATGCCTTTCCCCCGAGGGGAAGGCTTTATTCCGTAATCCTTGCATCTTCCATGGTTTTGCCTAAGGAGTAGTAGAAAATACTGTCCCGGGCGGGGGAAAGGCCGGGGAACAGGCCCCGACGGCCATAGACCGCATCACTGCGCACCAAAATCGGGCACAGTCGTCCGTCGTCCATCACCAGCTTGTGCAGGCTTTGGTAGTTGCCGCCGTCGGCCAAGGCCTCCTGCATCATGGCATTTGCCGCCACATGGGTCAGCCCGCCGTAGTTAAGACTGCCTTTTTCAGCAAAAAATGCCGTCAGGTCCATATTGGCGGAGAGCTTTGTCTGTCCCAAGAACAGATCATATTCGCCCCATTCCAGCGCATTGAGGTAATCTTTACCCGTGACTTCCGGAATGGTGACCGTCAATCCGGCCTCTGTGAGCATGTCCGCGATGGCCTGCGCCGTGCGCAGGCGCAGAGGATCGTCCCGGTTCACCAAAAGCACGATGGGCGTGCCCACAAACTGGGCATCTGCCACCGCTTGGGTGAAAATTTCCGGCTCATGGTCGTACTTTTCCGCCAAGGCCGTGCTGTAATAGGGGAAAGACGGGGACGCCGGCAAGGACGCACTGTGGGCAAAGCCACGGTAATATTTTTTCACCAGCATATCCCGGTCGATGGCGTAGGTCAGGGCACTTCTAACGGATTTGTTGGAGAATACCGGGCTTTTCAGATTGCAGGTCAGGTACACAAAAATGCCGTTTTCACTTTCCCACAGCTCGTAGTCACCCCGGAAGTCCACATAATTGTCGGTGCAAACCATGCTCAGACCGGAGAATTTGTAAAGGTCCCAAAGCTCGCTCTGGGTGGTGCCGTGGTGCAGGGGGATGATCTGCGCACCCACCGGTACGGCAGTGTTGCACCACCAAGCCGCTTGCCGCCGCAGCTGCATACCGCTTTCGGTGCTTTCCAGAATATACGGTCCGGTTCCAAGAGGTGTCGCCGCGCCGATTTGCGTGGCTTTGATAATGGGAATATCCAGCAAAAGGGGCAGATTGTTCATAGGTGTGGACAATTTGATGACCACGCTGCCATCATCTGCGGCATCCATGCTCTTGATATGCTGGAAACGGCCGGAATAAAAGCCCTTGTTCCGGGCGGCGCGCAAGCTGGCCACCACATCCCCGGCCGTCAGCGCCTGACCGTCGGAAAATGTGGCATCTTCCAGATAAAATGTCCATGTGCGCATATCCTCCGACACCTTATAGCTGCGGCACAAAATGGGCGTAGGCTTGTAATCTGCGTTGTTTGCAAACAAACCCTGATAGATCAGCGACAGCAAGGCCCGATTGTTCAAATCGCTGGCGGTGTAGGGATACAGGCTTCCGTCCTTGTCGTAGGCAAGGCGCACCTCCCCCGTTGTCTGCGTTACAGGCCGGGAAGCAGGGCTGGATCCGTCTTGGAATCCGCCGCCGGTGGGAATATAGGCGTTTTCTTCGGAGCAGCCGGCCAAAAGGCAGACAAGCACCAAAATTGCAAGCAAACGCTTCATGTTTCTCTCTCCTTGCACACGATGATGGCACCCTGAGAACCCCGTTGACCCCGGGTGACACGGTGGGACCAGAACCGATTATGCTCACAAGCGGTGCAGGCCTGACTGACTTCGATATGGCGCACCCCGGCCCGGCTTAGAGCATGGCGGTTCACTTCTTTTAGGTTTACATAATATTTATCATTTTCCGGACGGATAAATTTTTCCACGGCAGGCCCAAAGGTTTCCAGCATAGCTGTGGGAACTTCCGCACCCACTTCAAAGCAACAGAAACCGATGTTGGGGCCGATGGCCGCCCGGATATTCTCCGGGTCGCAGCCGAAAGCGGATACCATGGTCTGCACCGCCTTGCCGGCGATGTCCATGGCAGTGCCCCGCCAGCCGGCATGCACCGCACCCACAGCCCCGGTCACCGGGTCGTGAAGCAAAATGGGCGTGCAGTCGGCGGTGAATACCACCAGCGCAAGGCCGGGCATGTTGGTGACCATGCCGTCGCACTCCGGGTATTGATGGTGGTCCAGACCTAAGCAGTCCTCATCCGTCACCACCCGGACGATATCCGAGTGGACTTGGTGCGCCATGACAATGTTTTTTACATCATAGCCCAGCGCATTCGCCAGAATTTCATGGTTTTTCGCCACATTTTCCGGTTCGTCGCCCCGGTGCATGCCGATGTTCAGGCTGGACAAATACCCGGTGCTGACACCACCAAACCGGGTGGTGAAGCAGTGGGGTACAGCAATACCTTCGGCAGTCAAATATTCTAATGTTCCGAGTTTTTTTGGGGTTATTGACATAGTGTTTCCGTATATTTCCGTGTCATCGCGAGGCCGTAAGGCCGTGGCGATCTCCCGGTATGATGTTTGTTACTGCCGTCATTTTCGATGGATGTTGTCAGGAGATTGCCACGTCGGGCTACGCCCTCCTCGCAATGACACCCTCAACGGGGAAAGGTTTTACTCAGTCTTATCCTTCTGCATACAGCACTTTTTATACTTCTTGCCGCTGCCGCAGGGACAGGGATCGTTGGGACCAACCTTTTTATCCTTATTGCGGACAGGCTGCTTTTTCACTTCGCTGTTATTGGCCGCGGCGGTGCCGGTTTCCTTGGCAACCTTCTCCCGCTTCACTTCCTGCTGCGCCCGGAGCTGCACCAAGAACAGGCGGCGCACCGTTTCTTCCCGGATGGAATTAACCATGGCTTCAAACATTGCGAAGCCCTCTTCCTTATAGGCAACCACCGGATCGTGCTGACCATAAGCACGCAGACCGATGCCCTGTTTCAAATCGTCCATGGCGTCGATATGCTCCATCCACAGCTCGTCCACCACCCGGAGCATGATCACACGCTCCAATTCCCGCATGGTGCTTTCTCCGTAGCGGGCTTCTTTTTGGGCATAGGCTTCCTCAGCGGCGGAATAAACCGCATCCGCCAGTTCATCTTCCTTGTTGCTGACCTTCAAGCCATTGGGCAGACAGAAGCCCAAGGCGCTGGCGATGGTGGTGACGGTGCCCTCGTTGACACCGCCGTTTTCGGCAATGGCATCGGAAACCACACTGTCCACCGTACTGCGGAGCATGGACAGGATATTCTCCCGCAGATCCTCACCGTCCAGCACCTTTTGACGCTGGGCGTAGATGATCTGCCGCTGGGTATTCATAACATTATCGTATTCAAGAACATTCTTACGGGAACGGAAATGCCGGCCTTCCACGCTCTTTTGGGCGTTTTCCACCGCACCGGACAGAATTTTGGCGTCGATGGGGGTATCCTCGTCCAGACCCATGGCATCCATCATGGCCATGACCCGCTCGGAGGAGAACAGTCGCATCAAATCATCCTGCAAGCTCAGGTAGAAGCGGCTCTCACCCGGGTCGCCCTGACGGCCGGAACGGCCACGGAGCTGATTGTCGATACGCCGGGATTCGTGGCGCTCGGTGCCGATAATAAACAGACCGCCCGCCTCTTTGACTTTAACGGCTTCGTCCGCAATTTCTTCCTTAAATTTTGCCAGCAGTTCTCTGTACTTTGCACGAATTTCCAGAATTTCCGGATCGTTGGTTTCTGCGTGAGAATCCATTTCCGCCAGCAATTCTTCCGGCAGATCGGTCTTGCGCAGTTCATTTTTCGCCAAAAATTCCGGGTTGCCGCCCAGCATAATATCCGTACCACGGCCGGCCATGTTGGTGGCGATGGTAACTGCGCCGAATTTACCGGCCTGTGCCACGATCTGAGCTTCCACATCGTGATATTTGGCGTTCAAAACATGGTGGGGGATGCCCTCACGCTTCAACAGCTTGCTGAGGATTTCACTCTTTTCAATAGAAACCGTACCCACCAGCACGGGCTGACCCTTGGCATGGCAGGCCTTGACCTGCTCCACGATTGCCCGGTACTTGCCCACCTCGGTTTTGTACACCACATCCGTGTGATCCTGACGGATAACGGGACGGTTGGTGGGGATCTCCACCACATCCAACTGATAAATGGTGGCAAATTCCGCTTCTTCCGTCAAGGCCGTACCGGTCATGCCGGAGAGCTTATCGTACAGACGGAAGAAATTCTGGAAGGTGATGGTGGCCAGCGTCTTGCTTTCCTCGGCGACCTTCACCCGTTCCTTGGCTTCGATGGCCTGATGCAGACCCTCGTTGTAGCGGCGGCCGTACATCAAACGGCCGGTAAACTCGTCAACAATGATGATTTCGCCATCTTTGATGACATAGTCGATGTCCTTTTTCATCAGGCCCCGAGCCTTCATGGCCTGATTGATGTGATGGGAAAGGGTGGTATTTTCCGCATCCGCCAGATTCTCCACATGGAAGAATTTTTCCGCCTTGGCGATACCCTCGGCGGTGAGGGACACGGTGCGGCTCTTTTCGTCCACGAAATAGTCGCAGTCGTAGTTGTCGTGGACTTCCTTGTCCTCGGTCTTGGCAAAGACCTGTTTGCGCAGAGTGGAGACGAAATTGTCTGCCAGCTCGTAGAGCTTACTGGAATCCTCGCCTTTGCCGGAAATGATCAGAGGGGTACGGGCTTCATCGATGAGGATGGAGTCCACCTCGTCCACGATGGCAAAGGCATGGCCACGCTGAACCAGCTCCTGCTTGTAGATGGCCATATTGTCACGAAGATAGTCAAAGCCCAGCTCGTTGTTGGTGCAGTAGGTAATGTCGGCGGCGTAGCTGACCCGGCGCTCGGCAGGGCTCATGCCGGGAATCACCAGACCCACGGAAAGACCCATATATTTATAGACCTTGCCCATCCACTCGGACTGGTATTTGGCCAAGTAGTCGTTGACGGTGACCACATGGACACCCTTGCCATTCAACGCGTTCAGGTAGCAGGGCAAAATCGCCACCAAGGTCTTACCTTCACCGGTTTTCATTTCCGCAATACGGCCCTGATGCAGCACGATGCCACCGATGAGCTGTACGGGATAGGGCTTCATGCCCAGCACACGCCAAGACGCCTCCCGGATGGCGGCAAAGGCCTCGGGCAGAATATCATCCAGAGTTTCTCCCTCGGCAAGACGCGCCTTAAACCGGGCCGTCTTACCCCGGAGCTCTTCCTCGGAAATTTTGGAATACGGTTCTTCCAGCGCCAGAATCTTATTCACCAGCGGCTGGATTTTTTTCAATTCCCGGGCAGACCGGGAGCCAAAGATTTTTGTTAACAAGCCCATATTGCAGCACCTCTCGGTTTCGTAATAGTCATTTTTGTCCTATTTTAGTCATTATAGCACAGTTTGTCAAAAATTCATAGACTGTTTGTAAAGAAAGCATAGTTTTCCAGTTTTCAGGAAACCTATAATAGAATGTCATTGCGAGGAGCCCCGAAGGGGTGACGTGGCAATCTCCCGGTAGTATCTTCTGATTTGCACCATTGTTCCGGGAGATCGCCACGGTCGCTATGCTCCCTCGCGATGACACGGAATATTGGAGGAATGTTCCTATATGCTCTTATCTTACATTCGCACGATTATTTTATATCTGATCCTGATCGCCGTGATCCGAATCATGGGCAAGCGGCAAATCGGGCAGATGGAGCCGTCGGAATTTGTGGTGACCATGCTGGTGGCGAATTTGGCCTCCATTCCCATGCAGGACGGGGGCATCCCCCTGTTTTCCGGTCTCGTACCGATTTTGACAGTTTTGGGCGTGGAGCTGGTGCTTTCCAGCGCTTCCATGGGCAGTGTCTGGGTGCGGCGGCTTCTGTGCGGCAAGCCGGTGATTCTCATCGAAAACGGCCGCATCATCCAGTCCGCCCTGCGCTCCACCCGGATCACGCTGGATGAGCTGACCGGGCATCTTCGGGAAAAGGATGTGCTGGATCTGCGCAGTGTTCAGTACGCCATTCTGGAAACCAACGGCAATCTTTCCGTTTTTCCCTACCCCAAGGAAGCACCGGCCTCTGCAAAAGAAGCCGGCATCAAGGTCAAGGAGCAGTATTTGCCCATCTCCATCATCGAAGACGGGTATTTGTACGAAGATAATCTGGCTGTTGCGAAAAAGGACAAAAAATGGGTGCAAAACATTCTGAATGAACACCGCACCAGCTTGAAGCAGACTTGGCTTTTAACGGTGGACGAAAAGGGGCATGTTTTGTGGCTTCCCAAGGAGGAGAGTAAATGAAGCGGCTTTGGATCGGCGTGGGTCTTTTGGTGATTTTGCTGGCCATGGGCGTGACAATGCTGTTCGTCAGCCGGAATTTTTATGAGGATTTCTCCCAAAGCTTGGAGCAGGCAGGCCGCTTTGCCATGAACGGAAACTGGACAGCGGCGGAAAATCAGGCGGCTCGCAGCAGACAAAAATGGGAGCGATATCAGCGGTTTTGGGCGGCATTTACCGACCATGCGCCGGTGGAGCAGATGGAAAATCTGTTTTCCCAGATGGAATTGTCTCAAAATCGGCGTTTGGAGGTGGAATTTGCATCCGCCTGCCGCGCCCTTATGAATTTGGCGGAAGCCATCGATGAATCCCACAGTTTAAGATGGTGGAGTGTTTTGTAAATTGACTCCTTTTGACATGGCCAGAATCGCCGCGCCCAAGGCTCGAACGGCCACCAGCGCTTCTGCATGGGTGTCGCCATTGGCCCCCACTTCCACCAGCAGACTCCCCGGGGTCATGTCCAGATTGAATCGCTGGGGTCGGAGCTGGATGGGCCGGGTGATGCCGGGGTACATTTTTTCCAGCACCGCCGTCAATTTGACATTCAGTGCCAGCGTTTCCTGCCAGCCGGTGTAGGAAACATTGTGATCCGTACCGGCCACCAGCATCAGCTGGGCGCTGGATTGCGTTCCCACGGTTGCCATGGTAGACAGCTGGGGATCTTCCTCAAAATTCAGAGCGTCCCGGTGCAGGTCGATGACCATGGTAATGGAGGGAAACGCCTCCAAATAGGCTCGGATGGTCTGCCGGGCATGGTCATAAGATCCGCTGAACGAGGGATAGTCGTGAAGCGTGCGGTCATGGAGCACGGAGATCCCCCCGGCGGTGAGTACCCGGGTCAGCTCCTCGCCGATGGAGAGCATGTTATAGGACGCATTAAAGGTGCGATAGTCGCTGTCCTCTTCATAAATCTGCCCCGGCTCTTTGGTGTAGCT
>JAZORJ010000096.1:0-4782 GCA_045656525.1 Faecousia sp.
CTTGCGAACAATTTGAAACATAATACGGATCCTTCTTTCCATGTGTGATCATACAATAAATGGCAAAAACCAATAATGGATACATTATAAAACCATTCTGCCGGTTTGTCAAATAAATATCGATAAAAAAATATCATTTTATACGGATGTGTTGTCATTACGATGAAATGTCATTGCGAGGGCCGTCAGGCCCGTGGCAATCTCCTGGTACAGTTCACCGATACGCTGTGCAGGAACAAACATCGTACCGGGAGATTCCCACGTCGTGCTTCGCACTCCTCGGAATGACATAAAAGGGAAGCCTTTGCGGGGCGTCGTAGGCGCCGCCCCCTACGATGACATGTCATTGCGCGATACAACAAAAAAGCCGCGCCCGGGTGGGTGCGGCTTTTTGCGTTTATTCCAGCTCAAATGCGCCGGTGTAGAGTTGATAATAGGTGCCCTTTTGGGCGATGAGGTCATCGTGGGTGCCCCGTTCGATGATCCGGCCGTGGTCAAGAACCATGATACAGTCGGAATTCTGAACGGTGGACAGCCGGTGGGCGATGACAAAGGTGGTTCTGCTGTGCATCAGTGCGTCCATGCCCTTTTGCACCAGTGCTTCCGTACGGGTGTCGATGGAGGAGGTGGCCTCGTCCAGAATCATGACAGGGGGATCGGCCACTGCCGCCCGGGCAATGGAGATCAGCTGCCGCTGACCCTGAGACAGATTGGCACCGTTGCCGGTAAGTTCCGTGTCATAGCCGTTGGGAAGTCTTGTGATGAAATCGTGGGCGTTGGCCAACTTTGCGGCCTGAATGCATTCTTCGTCCGTTGCGTCCAAATTGCCGTAACGGATGTTTTCCATCACCGTGCCGGTGAACAGGTTGGTTTCCTGCAACACCACGCCCAAGCTTCGCCGCAGGTCGTCCTTTTTGATCTTGTTGATGTTAATGCCGTCGTAGCGGATCTTGCCGTCGGCAATGTCGTAGAAGCGGTTGAGCAGGTTGGTGATGGTGGTCTTGCCGGCACCGGTTGCACCAACGAATGCAATCTTCTGACCGGGATGGGCATAGAGGGTCACATCGTGAAGCACCGTCTTTTCCGGTACATAACCAAAGTCCACATTTTCCATTACAATGTCGCCTTTCAGCTCCACAAAGGTGGTGGTGCCGTCGGCCTTATGGAAATGCTTCCATGCCCAGTGACCGGTGTGCTCGGGACACTCGGTGACATTGCCGTTTTCGTCAATTTTCGCATTGACCAAGGTCACATAGCCGTCGTCCACCTCCGGCTCCTGATCCATCAGGTCGAAGATACGCTCCGCGCCGGCCAGCGCCATGACGATGGCGTTCATCTGCTGGGAGATGTTGTTGATGGGCATATTGAAATTCCGGGACAGGGTCATAAAGGCCATCAGACTGCCCAGCGTCAGCAGGGGAGCGGCGGGGTCGGATACAACGCACAGGATACCGCCCACGATTGCCAAAACTGCGTACTGGACATAGCCCAGATTGTTGTTGATGGGGCCCATCATGTTGGTGAACTTGCCGGCAGAGAAAGCGTTTTTCTGAAGCTCGGCGTTCAGCTTGTCAAATTCTTCCTTGCAGACCTCTTCGTGGTTGAAGACCTTGACCACCTTCTGACCGGTGATCATTTCTTCAATGTAGCCGTTGACAGCACCCAGAGATTTCTGCTGGTTGATGAAATACTTGGCGGATTTACCTGCCAGATACTTGGTGGAAAACACCACCATCATCACCGTGATGAGGGTCACAATGGTGAGGATCCAAGACTGGGTCAGCATGGTGATGAAGATGACAATGAGCGTCACCACGGCGGAAACCGCTTGGGGGATGGACTGGGAGATCATCTGCCGCAGAGTGTCGATGTCACCGGTGTAGCGGGACATAATGTCGCCTGCGGTGTTGGAGTCGAAATAGCGGATGGGGAGTGTCTGCATTTTCCGGAACATATCGTCCCGGATGGTTTTCTGGATACCCTGCGTCACGCCTACCATCAGATAGCTTTGCAGGAAGGATGCGATCATGCCGATCACGAAAATGCCGGCCAGATACAGCAGAAAGCCGCCGATGGCGTCGAAATCCCAGCCGTTTTTCAGCATGGGGTTGATGTATTCGTCCACCAGCTTGCCCAATGCAGTGGCACTCTGGCTCTGTACCAGAGCGGTGGCGAGGATGCAGAGTAAAACCGCACCGATCCGCACTTTGTAGCGCAGAATATATTTAAACAGCCGCCCCAAAGTCTTTTTGGGGTCTTTTGCCTTGCGGCCATCGCCGCGCATTCTTACAGGAGGCATTACTCATCTCCTCCTTTCTTCTGAGAACGGTAAACTTCTTGATAAATTTCACAGCTTGCCAGCAGCTGCTCGTGGTTGCCCTGTGCAACCACCTGACCGTTATCCAGCACGATGATCATATCCGCATCCTGAACGGAAGCGACACGCTGGGCGATGATCAGCTTGGTGGTGCCGGGAATATGCTCGGCAAAGGCCTCCCGGATGAGGGAGTCGGTACGGGTATCCACGGCAGAGGTGGAGTCGTCCAAGATCAGGATCTTGGGCTTTTTCAGCAGAGCCCGGGCGATGCAAAGCCGTTGCTTCTGGCCGCCGGACACATTGGTGCCGCCCTGCTCAATGTGGGTGTCGTAGCCGTCGGGGAAGGAAACGATAAAATCGTGGGCGCAGGCCAGCTTACAGGCTTCCACCAGCTCCTCGTCCGTTGCATCGGGGTTGCCCCAGCGCAGGTTTTCCTTAATAGAACCGGAGAATAGCACATTCTTTTGCAGCACCATGGCCACATTGTCCCGGAGCACAGTCAGGTCATATTCCCGCACATCCACGCCGCCGACTTTCAGGCTGCCCTCGGTGACATCGTACAGACGGGGGATCAGCTGCACCAGCGTGGACTTACTGGAACCGGTACCGCCCAGAATGCCCACAGTCGCACCGGAGGGAATATGCAAATCCACCTCTTTCAGGGCACGGTGTTTTGCGGTGGCGGAGTAGCGGAAGGACACATTTTCAAAATCAATAGAACCGTCTTTGATTTCCGTAATGGCATTTGCGGGGGATTCCAGATCCGGTTCCTCTGCCAGAATTTCGTTGCAGCGCTTCAAAGCGGTACGGGACATGGTCATCATGACGAACACCATACTCATCATCATCAGCGCGCTCATGATCTGGGTGGTGTAAGTAAACATGGACGACAGCTGACCGGTGGTCAGACCCAGCTCGGGGATGTTGCCGGACTGCTCCACCATGTGGGCGCCCAGCCAAGAAATGCCCAGCATACAGGCGTACACACAGCCCATCATAATGGGGGAGTTCAGGGAGAGGATCTTCTCCGCTTTGGAGAAGTTCTTTGCCAGATCTTCGGAAATGTCGGTGAACTTTTCGTTTTCCTTTTCTTCCCGGACAAAGGATTTCACAACCCGGATGCCGTGGACATTTTCCTGAATGACATTGTTCAGCTTATCCAGCTTCCGGAAGCTCCGGTCGAAGATGCGGAAGACGATGGGAGTCAGGCACACCAGAGCAATCACCAGCACGGGCATCACTTGCAGATAGATGGTGCTGAGGTTGGCCGAGAGTTGCAGCGCCATGGTCAGTGCCAGTACCAGCATCATGGTGCAGCGGATGGTCATACGAATCACCATCTGGAAGGCCATTTGCAGCTGGGCCACATCAGATGTCAGCCGGGTGACGATGGAAGAAGAGGAGAATTTGTCGATATTGGAGAAGCTGAATCGCTGCACCCGATAGAACATATCGTGGCGCAGATTTTTCGCAAAGCCGGTGGCGGCCTTGGATGCAAAAACTGCCGATGCCATGCCGAACAGCAGACTCATCACCGCGCACATTACCAGCTGAACGGAGCGCAGAACCACCACGGTCATATCCTGCATGCACACGCCGTAGTCGTAAAGATCGGCCATTACCAACGGAATAATGACTTCCATGGCAACCTCGCCGATCATACACACCGGACTTAAAATGGTCGGCCATTTGTATTCCCGGATACACCGGGCCAGACGTCTTATCATGAAATTACCTCCCTGAGGATAAAACATTATCTTTTATAATAGCACAATATATATACAGGCGCAAGACAATATAAAAAAGTTTACAATTTGGACAATGACATAATCCCGTTCCTTGGCACATAGGCTGTACCAAAACCTTTAAGGAGGGCTTCGTATGGGTATTCGCGTCACGGATCTGCATTGCAAAGAGGTGATCTGTGTGTCGGACGGACGGCGGCTGGGGTTCGTGTCCGATGTGGAAATTGAATTGCCGGAAGGACGGGTGCTGGCCATCGTGGTGCCGGGACCCTGTCGTCTGCTGGGGATTTTGGGCCGGCAGGATGACTATGTGATCCCGTGGCGGTTCATCAAACGCATCGGCCCGGACATTATTTTGGTGGATGTACGCCCGGAGGATTGCTGCCGTCCCCGGCCAAAGCCGCTTTGGTTTCCAATTTAAGAAAAAATAGGAATATTTCCATAATTTTTTGGAAAAAATACTTGCAAATTCAAAAGGAATCGAGTATAATGGCTCAGCATGGGCAAAAAGGCCCATGACATTACAACACCACACACCCGGGGACCTGTCGCTCCCGTGTCCATCATGGACGGGCGGCCGGGATGATCGGGGTGGAGGACAAAACAAAAGGAGAAAATAAAAATGGCTGTCGTATCTATGAAACAACTGTTGGAGGCCGGCGTACACTTCGGTCACCAAACCCGCCGCTGGAACCCCAAAATGGCTCCCTACATCTACAC
>JAZORJ010000097.1:0-4958 GCA_045656525.1 Faecousia sp.
GTACTGGCCAGAACGATTGCTGCGCCATGGCGGCAATCCTTCCCCACCAGCTTGGGATAGACGATGTTATTCATGCCGCAGGGCATTGCGTACAAAGCCGCCGCAGGAATCAGTGCAAAGCCAAGGCCGAACAGCATTACCAAGCCCCATGCCAAAACCGGAGCAGCAATAAGCCGCACCGCACAAACGACGTATACCTTCCAATCGGACAGCAATTCTTTAATGGAAAATTCGGAAATTGCCATGCCGGTCAGCAGCATACTGATGGGAGCCACGCAGTTGCTGCTCATTTTCGCAATATCAAATACCGTCTGCGGCAGCGTAATGCCGGAAATACCCACAGCGCAACCGATCAAAATACCGATCAGACTGGGAGTAAAGATCTTTTGCCAGATAGATTTTTGACCCTTGCCGATGGTCAGCATATTATAGCCGATGGTGCCGATATAAATGCTCATAGGCAGACCGAACATCATGCAGTCCAGCAGTACCTGCTCCCCAAACACTGCGCCAACCAGAGGGTATCCCATATAGCCCACATTGGCAGTGGACATGGAGTATTCGTTGACATTTTGGGTATACGGGTCACCGCCCAGCAGCTTGGTCACAATTTTGGAACCCACAACCATCACTGCCAGCATACCCACGGATACCAAAATCAATGTACCGCGCTGCTGCAAATATGCAACATTGAATTGGGCAGAAAAGGTATTAAAGGACATGCAGGGAAAAAATACGTATACAAGCAGCACCGACAGCGGCTTGCTATGTTCAGGCTTGACCAGTTTTGCCTTGCAAAGCACAAAACCCGTCAAGCAAAATACGACCAAAATGAACACCTGTTCAAAAATCGCTATCAAAGCAATCACCTCTTCTGGAAATTATACTCCCTGCCGGCAAAAATAGCAAGGGATTCCGACAAAATATTTGCACATGTTTTACTTGTAAAAGGTTGCAATTTGTGTTAGAATATGTCAAAAGTGAAAATTTGTCTTTTGGAGGAATCTTTATGTACCCCAGTCCGATTTAGGCATTCTTCCTATGCACAATTTTTGTAAACATGGAGGAAAAATATGTCTGATCTTATAAGTGAAATCAGCCGGCGCAGAACCTTTGCCATCATCTCTCACCCTGACGCCGGTAAAACAACCTTAACCGAAAAATTCCTGCTGTACGGCGGTGCCATCGCACAGGCCGGTGTGGTCAAGGGTAAGAAAAACTCCCGGGCCGCCACATCCGACTGGATGGAAATCGAAAAGCAGCGTGGTATCTCTGTCACCAGCTCTGTCATGCAGTTCCAGTACAATGGCTTCTGCATCAACATTCTGGACACCCCCGGCCACCAGGACTTCTCCGAAGATACCTACCGCACCTTGATGGCGGCTGGCTCTGCGGTCATGGTCATCGACGGTGCCAAGGGCGTGGAGCCCCAGACCCGGAAGCTCTTTAAGGTCTGCGCTATGCGCCACATTCCCATCTTCACCTTCATCAACAAGATGGACCGGGAGACCAAGGATCCCTTTGATCTGCTGGACGAAGTGGAACGGGAGCTGGGCATCGAAACCTACGCCATGAACTGGCCCATCGGCTGCGGCAAGGATTTCCAAGGCGTTTATGACCGGGAAAAGGCTGAACTTCTGTTCTTCTCCGGTGTGTCCGGCAAGAACCGTGCTGCCCGCCAGTCCGTAGATCTGTATGATGCGCAGGTTGCCGAGCTTCTGGATTCCGAAGCCAAGCACCAGCAGCTGATCGACGATGTGGAGCTGCTCTCCGCCGGCCGGGAAATGGATATGGAGGAAGTCCGTTGTGGACGGCTCAGTCCTGTGTTCTTCGGCTCTGCATTGACCAACTTTGGTATTGAGCCATTCTTGGAATCCTTCCTGAAGCTCACGCCCCCGCCCCTGCCCCGCACCGCAGATTGCGGCACTGTGGACACATTCAGCCCTGACTTCTCCGCCTTTGTGTTCAAGATTCAGGCCAATATGAACAAGGCCCACAGGGACCGTCTGGCTTTCATGCGTATTTGTTCCGGCAAATTCCAGCGTGACAGCGAATACTACCATGTTCAGGGCAACAAGAAGATGCGCCTTTCCCAGCCTCAGCAGCTGATGGCGGCAGAACGGGAAATTGTAGACGAAGCTTACGCAGGCGACGTGATCGGTGTTTTCGATCCCGGCATCTTTGCCATTGGTGACACCATTACCGTCCCCGGCAAAAAGTTCTCCTATGCCGGCATGCCCACCTTTGCACCGGAGCATTTCTGCCGTGTCAGCGCAAAGGATTCCATGAAGCGCAAGCAGTTCGTCAAGGGCACAGAGCAGATCGCGCAGGAAGGTGCCATTCAGATCTTCAAAGTCCCCTACTCCGGCATGGAAGAAGTCATAGTCGGCGTGGTTGGCGTTTTGCAGTTGGAAGTATTCCAGTACCGCATGAAGAACGAGTATGGTGTCGATCTGCGGATGGAGACACTTCCCTATGAGGAAATCCGTCTGATTGAAAGCTACCCCGGCGACCTGTCGGATTTGAATCTGGGTTCCGATGCAGAGCTTCTGGAAGATTATCGCGGCCGGAGCTTGCTGGTATTCAGCAGCTTCTGGGCCATCGAGTTCACCCGCAAGAAGAACCCCGGTTTGGAATTGAAAGAAATCGTTGTGGAAGAAGGATAAGAAAAACGCCTGTTGCAAAACGCAACAGGCGTTATTTTAATCTTCAACTCTGCGGATCTTTGCGCCCAAGACGGTGAGCTTCTCAATGAGTCGCTCATAGCCCCGCTCCACATAATGGACATTCTTGACCCAAGTAGTACCTCTGGCTGCCAAGCCTGCAATGATCAACGCCGCACCGGCACGCAGGTCCTTTGCGCTAACCGTCACACCGTAAAGCTCTTCCACGCCGGTGACAATAGCGGTCTTACCGCTGATCTGAATATCTGCACCCATGCTTTCCAGCTCCGTGCAATAGCCGAAGAATCGGGTCTCATAGACGCTCTCCGTCAAGCGGCTGACACCGGAAGCCAGCGCCATACACACACAGATCTGCGCCTGCATATCCGTGGGGAAACCGGGATAGGGATGGGTTTTGACTGTTGTATGACACAGACGGCCTTTCATGCGGACACGAATGGCATCGTCATAATTGATAACCTCTGCGCCCATTTCTTCCAGCTTGGATGTGATGCACTCCATGTGCTTGGGGATCACATTCTTCACCAGAACATCGCCGCCGGTGGCCACTGTGGCCGCCATATAAGTACCGGCCTCGATCTGATCCGGAATGATGGCATATGTACCGCCCTTCAAGGCTTCCACGCCGGTAATCTTGATGGTGTCCGTACCGGCACCGGAGATCCGGGCGCCCATGGTATTCAGGAAGTTGGCGAGATCCACGATATGGGGCTCCTTGGCCGCATTTTCGATAAAGGTCTGACCGGGCAGCAAAGTTGCGGCGATCATAATGTTCACCGTCGCACCCACGGAAGCCATATCCAAACTGATACGGTTGCCTTTGAGGCCATTTTTGCCGGGAGTCAACTCCACATATTCGTCAGTTTCCACTACGCTTGCACCCAAGCCACGGAAGCCTTTGATATGCTGGTCAATGGGACGCACCGCAAAGTTACAGCCACCGGGCAATGCCACATGTGCTTTGTGGAAACGACCCAAAAGGGCACCCATAAAATAGTAACTTGCGCGAAGCTTTTTGACCAGCTCCGTTTCCGGCTCAGTGGACTTTACACTGGTGCTGTCCAGCACCACAACACCGGTCTCCGGATACGCCACAGAAACACCCATACCTTCCAAAATGGAAAGCAGGATCCGCACATCCGCAATATCCGGCACATTTTCAATTCTGCAAACGCCTTCCACCAGCAAAGCCGCCGGCAAAATGGCCACAGCGGCATTTTTAGCGCCGCTGATGGTAACGCTGCCGCACAAAGGTGTGCCGCCAATAATTTCATATCGAGCCAAGGATAATCCTCTCCTTGCGAAAAAATAAAGTTAAACAGGGGTATGCATTATTGTACCATATAAAAAGAGTTATGTAAAGTCCAATTTATCTAATATGACGCAAACCCTTAGGAAAATGGTTTTTCAGCTGCATCCCGTCTCCTTTTCCCCAGCCGATGGTATAACCGTCCACCGTCACAAGACACCAGCCCTTTTGGGTGGAGGGAATCACGTTTCCGGACAAATATTGACCGATTTTTTCTCCGTTGACTTCCAGATTTTCCACGCAGTTGCAATCCCGCAGCCACAATGCCAATGCATGGGCCGGCTCAAAGCGGTCTTTTTTCATTTCTCCCAGTTCCAGTCCCGGGCGCAGCACTTTCAGACCCTTTAACTCCGGCATTTCTGTCGGTGCCCAATACACGCGGTTTCCGAAGGTGACCGCCTTGCCCTCTGGCAGTTTGATGCCCATCTGCTGTGCGAATGTCGTCCACAGTTTCGGCAGCTTTTCTCCCGGTGCACCATTCCCTACTGCCGCTTCGTCACCCTTGCGACGCAAAACAGCACCAAAATGTCCCTCCCCTAACAGTCTATGGGGCCACATCCGAAATTGCCCCTCTCCTGCGGGAGTAAACCATGGAATATCCAGAATCTCCGGTTCAAAATCCGGATGCCGCTTCAAGAACTCTGTCACAGTCAGTTCATTTTCCTCCGGGGCAAAGGTACAGGTGGAATACACCAGCCGTCCCCCGGGGCGCACCAAACACGCACCGGAATCCAGAATCTCCGCTTGACGCCGGGCGCACATCTGCACCGTTTCCAAGCTCCAATCCGTTACCGCGGCTTCTTCCTTTCGGAACATTCCCTCTCCGGAGCAGGGCGCATCAAACAGCACACGGTCAAAATATCCCGGCACACGCTCGGCCAACCGGTCGGGTGTTTCATTTGTAACCAGCGCATTGGCAATGCCTAATCTTTCAATATTACTGCTGAGGATTTTTGCACGCTTGG
>JAZORJ010000098.1:0-2895 GCA_045656525.1 Faecousia sp.
TCGTTGCCCACAGCCCGGTAGCCACGCTTGTGTAAGCCTGCTCCGGAGGTGTCCAGATACAGCACCGCCCGGTCGTTCATGATGGAAAATTGGAGCTGATATTTCTGCCCATCCTCGGGAAGCCAGCTGACGCCGTATTTCTCCCCCAGTCGCTTGGATGCGGCCTTTTTCACGATGGCCTGACAGTCCGGCACGGACATCAGCTGACTGCTGAGGCAGTGACCTTTCACCGGAAACGCCCCGTTTTTGGGGATATAATCTTCCAGATTGGCGTGGTATACCCCCTGAAACAGTTCTTCAAAGGTGGTAGCCTTAAAATCCGCCAGCACCAGAAGCACTCGCTCACCGGTGCGCAGGTTCAGATTTGCCCGGGCAAGGGCGGTTTCGTCTCCGGAAAACAGCACCCGGCCGTTTTCTACCCGGACATTTTCTATGTTCAATCGGCGCAACTCATCGCCGGCAATGCCCTCCAAGCCGAAAAGCGTGGGCACAGCAAATTCAAAATTGGACATAACTCCTCCGTTAAGGGATAATTTTTGTGGGCTTCAAGTATCTTTCCTGTTCCGAAAAGACACAGCCGCAGTATTTTTGCATATAAAATTCCAGTTCCCGGGCCTTTTCCTGCCCGGCTTTGAAATAGGGACGAAAATCCCGGTACAGAAATTCCACGCCGTGTTCCGATGCGGCGCGCTCCGCCACATCACGCATCAGCTCGTGATTTTGATAAGGGCTGATGAACAGGCTGGATGTAAAGCTGTCAAAGCCCTTTTCCTTGGCGGTGCGAGCGGCCTCAAACAGGCGCATTTCATAGCATTTGACGCACCGGTTTCCGATATCCTCCGCCACTTCTCGGATAAAAGGCCGCAGGGCATACTCGTCCTGCTCGATCAGGGGCAGGTCGATGGTGGCGGCGTAATCCCGCAGGCAGTTGCGCCGGGCGCGGTACTCGGTAAAGGGGTGGATATTGGGATTATACCAATATCCGGTGACCTGAAAACCGTCTGTGCGCAGCACTTCGATGCATTGATTGGCGCAGGGCGCACAGCAAATATGGAGCAGGGTGTTCATAAATTACTCCACACCTTCCATGGCAAAGCTCAGATCCATCAGCGGAATCCGCCAATCGCCCCAGCCCTCGTTGATCAGGGGCAGGTACATCACTTCGCCGGTCTCCAAGGTCAGCTTGACAAGGGCCGTTTCGGCAATGAGATTTTCAAGGCCGGGCAGAGTCAAATTGTATTCATCCAAGAAGCTGATGATGGCATTGTCGGAATCGTAGCCCTCGGGGATGGATTTTCCCTCATTAGCACGGATACAATATTCGATCATCTGCTTTTGAGAACAGTCGGAATAGAAAACCGTCTCCACCTTGGCGACACCCATATCCGGTGTGTCCACGACGGGAGCCATGGAGGGTCCCAAGGCCATAATGTCTTCCAGATCCAAGCTGATGCCGGTAAAAGAACCCAGCAGGTCGCCGGTGATGCCCATGGTGGCACGGATGGTGGACTCCGTCTTTTTGTCCATACAGCCCAGCATTTTTTCATAATCCAGCTCTTCCACAGAGGAGAAGAAGTTTTCCACCGTCTCTTCCGGGGCGGGGACAAAGAAATTCAGACAGGCGGCCAGCGCACCGGTGAGGAACACCACGATGGCGGTAATAATGGCGATGGTTTTGCCTGCACTGACTGTCTTTTTAACGCCCTCCTTGGCAATGCTTCCGGTGGTTCGGATCACTTCCGCACCCAACTGCGCGCCGGTGGATGCCACATGGGTAGCTGTGTTTACCACCGTTTGAGGCTGAACGGGCGGCTGAATGGGTGCTTGTACAGGAGCCTGAACGGGAGCCTGCACGGGTGCTTGTGCAGAAGCTTGTGCAGAAGCTTGTACGGGTGCCTGCACGGGACTTTGGGACTGTTCTCCCTCTTTCTTTGCGGCTTCCTCTGCTTTTGCCGCCAGTTCTTCCAGCTTTTCACGGAGATCTTCCGGTTCTTCCTTATTTTCAGAAAGTTTTTCGATGGGCTTTCCGCAGACCTCGCAGAATTTCATATCCAATTCCACTTTACTGCCGCAATGGATACAGAAGTTTGGCATTTGGCTGTTATTTTGTCCGCAAATAGGACAGAATTTTGCATTTTCGGAAATTTCCGCACCGCACTTGACACATTTCATGGGATATCCTCTCTTTCCTTGGGCAAAAGCCCATATTTTCTACATTATATCATCATTTACTTTCCTGTGCAATAAGGAAAAACTGACGGCCCGAAGGCCGGGAGTCCTTTATTTTGCATTTTTCGCCAGTCTGGCGGGTTTGCGTTCCTCTTTTGTTTTGCAGAATTTCTCCAACTGCGGCACAAACAGCAGGCAGATCAGCGCGGCGGTGAAGCCTCCGTTGTACAGGCAGAAGCCGCCATGCATATCCGGCACAGCCGTGACCAGCAGGTAGTGGAGTCCTGCGGCCAGCATGCCGTGCAGCACGCCGTACTTGCCGGAAATGGGGGACAGGCCGTTGGCGTAGCACAGGCCGATGAGGATGGACTGGCTGCCGATGGTCAGGCCGTAATTTTCGCCGCCCAGCAGACCGTGGATCCAGCCGAACAGGAAGGATGTAATCATGTAACCGGCCATAATGGGCCACACATTGCCGGGATGGCTGCCGGAATTACAGGTGGCCAGCATGCAGAAAATAATGCCGAAGGTGATGCCGTTGAAGGTAGCGCCGATGAAGTCGGAGGCCAAGCGGTCTTAGGAAGACAAGGCATATTATCAACTCCTTGGCTCACAGAACGACATGGCTACGATCCGACTTCATTGCCGGGATGGCTGCCGGAATTACAGGTGGCCAGCATGCAGAAAATAATGCCGAAGGTGATGCCGTTGAAGGTAGCGCCGATG
>JAZORJ010000099.1:0-3685 GCA_045656525.1 Faecousia sp.
AATCGATGCCAACACATCCTCTGTGTTATGGGTTAGGCAGGCATCTGCCTGCACAAGAAACCTTTCGTAGGACTTAGGCTTCGTAAGTTTTCCCAGGAGCGGGACCATCCATTTATTTTGACGGTAATAATGTTCAGAGTATATCTTCCGCAAATTACTGTCCATCAAGGCAGTATGGTCGCCATCTTTCGCCTGCCGGATCCACTGGTTCAGAGCCGCTTTCATAAGATCATTGGTTTTCTCCGCCGTGACCGCCAGCACCAACTTTCCAACGGTTTCCGGATAGTCCGCTGCCAGCCACTGGGCGATCATACCGCCCATGGAAACACCGATAACATCCGCCTTTTCAATTCCCAGTGCATCCATTTCCTCAATCAGTTCCGGAGCGGACATATATCGGTCTCCCTTGAACAGAGGAGGGTAATACTCCGGAAATGCTGTTGCATGGGCGTGAATATCAATTTTTTTAATCTTTTTCACATTCTCCATTTTATGTACCTCTTTTCAGAATTTATTAAGTACGACGCTTGCCCGGTGTGATGCCGTAGGTCGCTTTGTAACAACGTCCAAAATAATTTGCGCTTTCAAAGCCGCAATCCGCGGCGATTTGTGCAATGCTCTTATCCGTATTGCTCAGCATGGTGTCCGCAACGGTCATGCGGTAATCCTGCAAATACTCGATAGCCGTCTTGCCTGTTGCCATTTTGAACACACGGCAAAAATAGTGCTTGCTCACCCGGCAATACTGTGCCAACTCGTCCACGCTGACGCTTTCTGCGTAGTGATTCCGCATATGCCGCAGCGCAGGCTCGATCAATCGGTACACACGCATTGTGCTGCTTGGCGCAGACAGCGTTTCCGCCTCTTGATATCCTTTGCGCACCACAAGGGAGAAGAATTCCATCAGAAGTGCATACCTTCTGGCTTCCCATGCGATTTTCTTCTCTATATGCTCCGTCACCGCCTCCATTAACAGTCCGTAAAGCTGGGCGTCTTGGCGAAACAGGGTTTGCAGCATTTTTTCCTGTCCGAAAATGATCGTACGCAAATTCAGATCATTGATATTGCTGCCGGAAAAATAATCCAGCGGCACCATGAACAGATGATACTTTCCCGGATTGCCTTCTTTGCCACGATCAACGGTTGCATGGAACTCATAGGGATTGATAATCACAATGTCCCCTGCGCTAACCTGAACCGTTTGAGCGCCAACCAGCAACGTAGATGTGCCTTCATAGAAGCATTTAATCTCAATGGCCTCATGAAGGGCTTTTCTCTCCTTGTCCATATCCCCTACAGTGGATGCCGTCCGTGTCTGAACAAGCAGATCAACAACATCAGCTGTGTGTTTTGTCGCCATGGTCTTCACCTCATTTTCACGATGATCATAGTGATTTCTATTAAACCACATCTGCCTGCACACTGCAATGTATTTTTTTGCGGTTTTATCGCACAATATTGCTATTTTTTCACTTATAAACGCCAATGTAAGCCAATCCTGCACAATAGAATAGCCGCAGGCAAGGCGGGCAGTTGCTTTTTGCGTTTGCCGATGATACAATGAACTCACCGATAAACTTGAATTTTGCGGTCTGTTAGAAGTTACGAGGGAGATGAATCTGTGAGCAAAAGAACAAGACAATATATAGGATTGCTGTCTGCGGTTCTGGCATATTACATTATTCATGAAGGTGCGCATCTAATATATGCGCTCATAACAGGAGCATTCAAGCAAATCAATGTTATGGGAATGGGTGTGCAGATTGACATTTACGCTGAAAGGATAACAGATATTCAATTGGGCATATTTTGTCTTGTGGGTTCTGTAGCAACTTTTGTAACGGCATATACTCTTGTTCTGTTAACGAATAAAATAGGGAAAAACTCTTCAAAAATGTTTAAGGCATGTATGTATTATATTACGATTGCAATGCTTCTTATTGACCCCGTATATTTAAGCGTTCTTTGTGGTTTCTTTGGCGGCGGAGATATGAATGGTATTTCGTTACTCTTTCCAGAAATAGCGGTTCGAATTGTGTATGGAATCATTTTGGCAATCAATATAGCAGTATTTATGAAAATTGTTTTACCTAAATATCAATTGGCATTCTCAGAATAAAAGGTTTTGATGTGAGTCAACAAATTCCAATATGTCGAACAGATAAAGACGGCACCCATAGGTGCCGTCTTGTTGTTAGATTCCTAAAATTCTCCGTTTCATGAATTGACACTTCGTGTCATGAATGGATGCTAACGCATCATGATTTCTCGTCGGCGTTCCGCCTCCTCCATGAATTGAATTGCGCGTCCTACCTTATGCGCCCGCAGGCGCAATTCATGGCGAAGCCAATTCATGAGTGCAACGCACTCAATTCATGCGCTCGCGCAATTCATTGTCGAGTCGTCGTTCGAGACGAACGACGGACTCGACATGTGCGCACCTTGGGAACAGATCCGCCGCGACGGCATCCTTTACCCGGTAACCCCGTTCTTTCAGCAGGGCCACATCCCGGGCCAAAGTAGCCGGGTCGCAGGATACATATACGATCCGACGGGGAGCAAATCGGTGCAAGGCCTCAATGGTGTCGGCATTCAAGCCTTTTCGCGGCGGGTCGACCACTACCACATCTGCGTGAACACCCTGTTTTTCCAGTTCCAAGGCCGCTTGGCCTGCGTCACCGCAGAAAAATTCTGCGTTTTCGATGCCGTTGCGGGCCGCATTGTCCCGGGCATCCTCCACCGCTTGGGGAATGACCTCCACGCCAATAACCTTTCCTGCCGCCTTGGCCATGGCCAGCGTGATGGTGCCTACACCGCAGTAAAGATCCAATACTGTATCGTTTTTCGTGATTTCCGCCCGGTCAATTGCCGCCTGATACAGCCGCTGGGCCTGATGGTGATTCACCTGATAGAACGACCGGGGAGAAAGGCGGAAATTCAGTCCGCACAGGGTATCTTCGATATATCCCGGGCCGTGCAGGGTGATAAATTCCTCCCCCAGCACGCTGTTGCCTACTTTTGTGTTCACGCTGATGACCAGCGTGGTAAATCCCGGCACTTTTTTCAGCCGATCGATGAGCACCTCCGGCTTGGGAAGCCGTCGGACATTGAGCACCAAGCAAACCAGAATCTGTCTGGACACCGCACCCCGGCGGACATAAATATGCCGCAGAAGTCCCTTGTGGGCCTTTTCGTCATAGGGCATTACCCGATATTGGTTTACATAATCTATAACAATGTCCTTAACCGCATCGCTCTCTTCCGGCAAAATCAGACACCGGCTGTTTTCCACCACCTCGTGGCTTCCCGCCCGGAAAAATCCGGCAATCGCCTTGCCCTTTTTCACGGAAACCGGATACTGCGCCTTGTTCCGATATCCCTCGCAGGTAGGTGCGGCCAAAATCGGCACGCTTTCCAAATTCTCACCGCCAATGCGGTTCAGGCAGGTACGCACCCGCTCCGCTTTCATGCGGCTTTCTTCTGCATAGTCCATATGATGAAAGGCACAGCCGCCGCAGAGCTTTGCTACTGGGCAAGCTCGGTTGATGCGATGCTCCGACCGCTCCAAAATCTCCACAATTTTGCCGGATGCCCATGTTTTTGCCGCTTTTTCGATGCGGATGCGGCAGACTTCCCCAAAAATTCCATTGGGAACAAACACCGCACAACCCTCAACTTTGGCTAC
>JAZORJ010000100.1:0-5462 GCA_045656525.1 Faecousia sp.
CATTAACATCACCCATGGGACAATTGACCGTAAATTCCGGATTTTCATCCAAGATCTGCCGGGTAAAACGGCTTTCACGAACATAGGCAACAAACACAGGTCTGCCCCACTCAATGCCAATCGTGCCCCAGCCGATGGTCATGGTATTCACCTTGCCTTTGCCCTTTGTGGTCAGCAAAATGCCCCGATTCATATGCTTAGCAAATAAGCCTGCGTAATCAAAAGGTTCAATACACTTCTTCATTTCATTATCCTCCTTTTACTGGATGAAGCTATCATAACACACTTCTTCGGATTTTTCCACACTTTCTTGACATACGGATTTGACAACCCGTCATTGGGATGTTATGATATAAATACCACAAATAAGGAGGAACCATTATGAAAAAGACGATCATTACCATCAGTCGGCAGTTTGGCAGCGGCGGCAGAAGTGTCGGACGCCAGATAGCAGAGAAGCTTGGTATACCCTTCTACGACAAGGAGCTTGTAGAGCAGATTGCTCTGGAATCCGGTTTTGCTCCCCAATTTGTGGAGGAACACGGTGAACACTCCCCCGGCAAGAGCATTTTCTCCTACGCATTTGCCTCCGGCGGTGTGCCCGGTGTTATGAACGGTCTGTCAACTGCGGATTTTCTGTGGAGCATTCAATGCAGTACCATCCTGCAACTGGCTGAAAAAGGTCCCTGCGTCATTGTTGGCCGGAATGCAGACTACATTTTGAAGGATCGCAAGGATGTATTCCATGTTTATGTCCATGCGGATATGGATTTCCGTGCAGATCGTATTGTGCGCCTGTACGGCGAATCTGAGAAGAGTCCCGTAGCTCGCTTACAGGAAAAGGATAAGCGCAGACGGGTCAACTATCAGCATTACACCGGCAGAACTTGGGGTGACGCTGAAAACTATGATCTGTGCCTGAACACCGCTGTGATCGGTGTGGATGAAGCCGCAGATATTGTTGTTTCCATTGTGAATAATTCCAAATAAACTCAGAGCGTGCTACCTAGGTAGCACGCTCTTTGTATCATTCGTGAATATGGATGCTCACGCCATTGACTTCCACATCTTCTTCCGCATTGATCAGAATGTATTTCACGCCACCGATGATGCGTGTTTCGATCAGATCTGTGCGATCGGGAGCTACTTTTATGGAAACATCCGGCGTTTTGATTTCAAATTTCTTTTCGTCAATAATGTTTTTCGGATGAACCGGTGCTTCAAAACCAAAAGCCTCATCATAATCCACACTGAATTTGGCAAGGTGCGCCTCCGAAATACCACAGCCTGACAGTACATCCTTCACATCATCCTTGCCGATCAGCAAGGGCTCGGCAACCTTGCTCTCCTTGTGCAATTCAATGCGCTGTGCCAGCTGTTCATGAACGGTTTGCACCACATCCATGCTGCACTCCTCTGCCAGCGCATTGCTGAGTATGGCCTCAAAGGACTTCTTTTGCTCGTAGGCCGGCTTAGGGATGGGGGCATGAAAGATGGCGTCCACGAAGGTTTCTTGGCTCTGCTTAACGCTATGAGTGTAATAAAGGGCATTGTAGATGTTTGTCCCACGGTTGTCAAAGGCCGGGAACAAAAATCCCAGTTCGGGACTGGCAACGGCATTGGTAATTCCACCGTCGTGGAAGAGCTTTTCCTCCGGCACATAGTGTAATGTGGCCTTTGTCAGCTTTACAGGGCAAACAGCGCATAGAAGGAATTTGTAGGATTCCTCGGAATCCTGTCCGCTGCTGTCCTTTTTGAATGGCACATCGTAGGTATCGCATCCGATTAAAATCAGGTATCCGTCATCCATAGAAACAGACTCCATGACCTTTCGATAAAACGCCATACGGAGTTGTTCATCACCAAGTCCTGTGCTGCGCAGCTCCATAAGGAGCTTATGCTCCGGACTATCCATAACCTGAGAGGTTTTAAAGTTAATATCGATCAAATGCTTACCGATGGTTCCGGTCAAGCACTTGCGAAGCAGACCGAAATATTTGTCCCCCTCATTTTCCGACATCATACCGGTGCTGCTTCTGAATTCAGAAACGATTTCCTTACTGCCATTGACATAACAGCCGTAAATCGCTGTCATATTACTGCGATCACGCCGAATGTGCCGGCGTATCTCCGCTACTTCTTTTATGTTCATACCATAACCTCATAATGTATATTCTCACAGAAAATCCGGAGCAGGTGCTCCGGATTTCTTTAATCCCAAAGACATTTCCAGTTCTGGATAAAATACTCCACTCCGGAGTAAACGGTGGTCAGCACAATTACAGCAATGATCAGCCATGACAGCCAGACGATGCCGGGAAATGCCATCCAAACACAAATACCAATCATTGTGCTGGCGGTCTTTACCTTACCGCTCCAACCGGCCGCAATCACCTTGCCCTTGCCCACTGCAACCAAACGCAGACCGGTAACCGCAAATTCCCGGGTCAGAACCAGCATCAGAGCCCAAGCAGGCATCATGCCCCACTGGCAGAACATGGACATTGCGGCGATTACCAGCAATTTGTCCGCCAGAGGATCCAAAAATTTGCCGAAATCCGTTACCTGATTGCGGCTTCTCGCAATATGACCGTCAATATAGTCGGTAATACTGGCAATAATGAAAACCGCCAGAGAAAGCCACATCCAGATATTTGCGCAGCCGCCGCTCAGGTACATCAAGATCATCAAAAGCGGGATAAACACTACACGCACCAAAGTAATTTTACTTGCTGTTGTCACTTTACTCCCTCCAAAACATAACCGGTCAAATCACCGTCAATCATTCCGTCCAGTTCTACTGTCACAAAGCTGCCCTCTTGCAAAGCTTCATCACAGGCCAACCAAACTCTGCCGTCAATTTCCGGAGAATCTGCATAGGTACGGCCGAAATACTGCTCGTATTCCTCATCATAGCCGTCCACAAGCACTTCTACGGTCTTGCCAAGCATCTGCTGGGCGTAATCGTCCATGATCCGGGATTGGATCTGGGAAACCATTTCTGCCCGCTGCTGGGCGACAGCAGCCTCAGGATGCTCCATTTCCGCAGCCGGTGTCCCCTCCTCCGGAGAGAAAGGAAATGCACCAACCCGTTCGAGACGCTGTTCCTTCAAGAAATCACAAAGTTCAGCAAATTCTGCATCCCCCTCACCGGGCAAGCCGGTGATCACACTGGTACGCAGTATCAAGCCGGGAATGCGGCTGCGCAGTTTCGCAAAAAGCTCCTTTAAAAACTCGCCATCACCACGACGGTTCATCAGTTTCAGAATCTTGCTGTTGCAATGCTGAATGGGAATATCCAGATATTTCACAATCTTGGGTTCATTCGCCATCACGTCGATGAGCTCATCATCAATTTCATCCGGGTATGCATAATGCAGTCTGATCCAATGAAATCCATCGATTTTGCACAACTGCCGCAGCAGTTCCGGCAGCAAACGCTTATGCTCCGGAAAATCCGTGCCGTAACGGCAGGTGTCCTGGGCAACAACAATGAGTTCCTTGACACCGGATGCCGCTAAAAGACGAGCTTCGTAAAGGACATCATCCATCTGCCGGCTACGGAATTTACCGCGAAGATACGGAATAATGCAGTAACTGCAACGATTGTCACAACCTTCAGCAATCTTAATGTAAGCATAATGCTCCGGGGTGGTGAGAATTCTTCCCGTTTCTACCTCCGGTGCATCGATAGAGCCAAAGCTACGCACGGACTGATCGTTAAGTAGGGCTTCGATAGCCGGAACGATCTCTGTGTAGCTGCCTGTGCCCAAAATGCCGTCCACCTCGGGCATCTGTTCCAGAATTTCGTCCTGATAGCGTTGGGAAAGACATCCGGTAACGAGAATATTTCCAACTAAGCCGTCTGCCTTCATGGCAGCGGTATTCAGAATGAAATCAATGGCCTCAGACTTGGCGGAGTCGATAAAACCGCAGGTGTTGATCACAACAACATCGCTTCCGGCGATATCCGCCTTAACCGTATGCCCGGCCTCCTGCACGCGGTACATCATCCGCTCGCAGTCCACCTGATTTTTCGCACAACCAAGGGAAATAAAACCTATGTTTGCCATATTAAACCTCCGGAAGATCATCGGGATTCATCGCCATTTCCTGCATTGCCCGTCGGATCGTGCCGTAACTATGGCCGCGGCGAATCAGTGCGTCAATAACACGCTTAATATCTTTTTCCGTTGCCTCATTCGGTAAATGCGCATCCAAAAAGTCCATGATCTTCTCTATTTGCTCGGGATAATCCTGCAATACATCATCCCAAAATTCTTTGGGTATTCGCTTCTCAAATAATGTCTGCTTTGCTCTTGCGCGGCCATAGCCCTTGGCAATGCAACGGGCCACGATCTGCTCCGCCGTGCTGCGATCATCCAGTAAGGACATCTCGCTCATCCACGCAACCGCTTCCTTTGCTTGGGCTGGATTTTCTCCTTTTTGCACCAATCGCCGTTCCAGATCGCTTTTTGACACGCTGGATGCAGCGACAATCCGCACTGCACGCATTTTGGCAGACATCTTCCCTGCCGCAACCTTTAAATCCTGAAGCTGTTCATCAGTCATTTCCAAACCGGCATACAACCCAAAATCCTCAATCGTCTGGCGATAGAGTCGCATGACGGAATCATCCTCAAAAACAAGACGATAGCGATTGCTGCGGTCAGGTGCTGATGCCAGAGACTTAATTCTCATCATCAAAATCGTCTGCGCTTACAGCAACAGGACGTTCAGCAGCCTTAGCCGGAGCTTTGCTTTGCGCAGCACTGTTTTTCATCAGATTCTCACGAACCTGTGCTTCCACCTGCTCAGCAATGTCGGGATTTGCCATTAAGTAGTCCTTAACAGAGCTGACTCCCTGACCGATGCGCTCGTCGCCCATGCTGAACCAGCTGCCACTCTTCTGCACGATATCCATCTGCACAGCCAGATCCACCAATTCGCCCCATTTGCTGATACCCTGACCGTACATAATGTCAAAATGGGCTTCACGGAACGGAGGTGCAACCTTGTTTTTCACAACCTTGACACGGGTCTTGTTACCAACCACATTGCTTCCTTCCTTGATGGACTCGGTACGACGGACATCCAAACGGACAGAAGCATAGAATTTCAGTGCGTTACCACCGGTGGTGGTTTCGGGATTGCCGTACATGACGCCAATCTTCATACGCAGCTGATTGATGAAAATAACCACGCAGTTGGTCTTGGCGATGGCACCGGCCAGCTTACGCAACGCCTGAGACATCAAACGCGCCTGTACGCCAACGAAAGCATCGCCCATTTCGCCCTCGATTTCCTGCTTGGGCACCAATGCGGCAACGGAGTCCACTACGATGGCATCCACTGCGCCGGAGCGCACCAATGCATCGGTGATCTCCAACGCCTGATCGCCGGTATCCGGCTGGGAAACCAGCAGATTGTCGATATCCACGCCCAAAGCAGCTGCATAAACA
>JAZORJ010000101.1:0-11836 GCA_045656525.1 Faecousia sp.
GCTTCCTCCTCGGGTGAACGGACAGTTGAAGAAATCGTGCAATTTTTCAGAGGCTTCGCGCCGAGATACAAATCCGGCACGGAGACCGGCAAAAACAACTAAAAATGAATGCACCTTATGTGTGCAACTCCGGATCCCCACTGCTTCGGCAGTGGGGATTTGTAATGTCATTGCACAGATTTGTAAACAAACTGTGTTTTATCTTGCTTTTCTTGGGAAGTCATGGTAAAATTTCTACATTCTATGCCCGTAACGGGAGAAAGAGGAATTTATGGATTGCAAAAAATGCGGACAACCGCTGGATGAGGGCCAAACCCTGTGCCCTTCCTGCGGTGAAGATAACAAGGTAAAAAAGCCGAGAAAGAAGCTGAGCAAGAAAGCGAAAATTTCCATCATTGCCATATCTGTGGTAGTGGCGCTTTTGCTCTCTGTGGTGGGTGTGGGTCTTTACCTCATCAACCCTTGGCAGACGGAAATCGGACAGCGGAAGGCCTATGTCACCTCCGAATATTGGTCCAACGCCGCCCGGGATACCGTGGTCGCCACCATGGGCGAATATGAGCTGACAAACAGCCGTTTGCAGGTGTTCTACTGGATCCAGATCGTCAATATGATCAACCGCTATATTGAGCAGTACGGCAGCTATGCGTCTTACTACATCCCCTTCAACTGGGAGGCATCGCTCAGCGATCAGATCTACAACGAAAAAGACGGCATGACATGGGAGCAGTATTTCCTTGGCGCTGCCATCAATTCCTGGCATAATTATCAGGCCTTGGCAGATGCAGCCCAAAAGGCCGGCTTCCAGCTTTCCAAAGAGGACAGAGAATATCTGGCAGGCCTGAGAGGTGCCGTTGAGAAGCAGGCCAAGGAAGAAAAATTCGAGAGCGTGGATGCGCTTTTGCAGGCCAATCTGGGCACTACCGTAACCTATGCGGATTACTACTACTATGAGGAGCTCTACCGCATCAGCGACAGCTACTACAACGAGTTGGTTTCCAAGCTGGCATTTACCGATGGGGAAATGGAAGAATACTTCAAGGAAAATGAAGAAGCCTTGAAGCAGTACGGTGTGACCAAGGACAGCGGTAATCTGGTGGATTTCCGCAACATTCTCATCAAGCCCGTTCCGATTCAGGACGATGATGGCAACGACATTCTGGACGACATTTGTTGGGAAGAATGCAAGTATAAGGCGGAAGCAATCATGGAAGGTATCAAATATACAGAACTGACCGAAGATCTTTTTGCTTCTCTTGCAGAAATCAAATCCACTGACAAGTATAGCGCAGACAAGGGCGGCCTGTATCAGTATATCGGTAAAAATGACTTGGCTATGGTAGATGTGCGTCATATTCTGGTTATGCCCAAGGGCGGCACCAAGGATGACAGCGGCAATATCACCTACTCCGAGGCGGAATGGGGAGCTTGCCGTATTGCCGCACAGGCTCTGCTGGATCAGTATTTGGCAGGTGAGCAGACGGAAAAGGCCTTTGGCGAGCTGGCCAATGCGCACAGTGAGGATCAAAACGGCAAGGTGACCAACGGTGGTCTGTACACGGATGTGGAATTGGGCGATATGGTACAGCCCTTTGAGGATTGGATCTTTGATAGTGCCCGTACACCCGGTGAAACCGGCCTTGTAAAGACACCGTACGGCTACCATGTGATGTATTTCGTCAAGCGCAATGCTCCCATCGACGACTGGCTCTTTGCAGAGGGCCGCAAGCCCGGTGAGATCACCATGCTGAAAACCGATGAGGGTTATCAGATCCTTTACTATGTCGGCCATGAGGTAGAATGGGAGGTCTGGTGCGAAAACGGCCTGCGGACACTGGCGTCCGAGGAATTGCTGAAAACGCATCTGGATCAACGGCCCATCGAGGTCAGCTATTGGAAGATCGCGTTGAGCAATCGCGCCACAGCAGAATAACAAACTTACGGGGCAGTTTGAAGCTGCCCCGTTTTTTGCTGCGGAGTTAGCCGGTGCTATTTTCCGTTGACAGCGGGGCAGAAAAATGATATAGTTGTCGGAGAAAATACAAGTACAGGAGGGCAATCAATGGCCACGGAAAGAAGACCAAACAAGAGAAATCATTCCGGTTTTGTGCTGAATAATCAGATGCTGCTGCTCTTAGTGGGCGTTTTGTCCGTTATATTGGTGGTGCTGTTAATTGTTGGCGGAAGCTTGCTGAATAACGATACAACCGACCCGGGAAATGATATGCTGAACAGTTCCGCTTCTGTTGGAAGCTCCTCCTCCGGTGCGTCCGGCTCTGGGGTTACAAATCCGTCCAGCAGTGCTGTGACAAATCCGTCCAGCTCTGCGGTCACTCAGCCGTCCAACAGCGTGACAACGCAGCCGTCCAGTACGGCACCCGTAGCACCCCCTCCGGCAACCCCCAGCGGCGGCAACTATATCGATGTGGGATCCGGATACATTGCAGAGGTCATTCAGGCGAATGTCGAGACCTTTGACGGGGGCACTTATGACGATTATTCCCATCCTACCAATAACTACTTACCCGAGGGCACGGTGGATTACTGCAAAAAAGAACTGGTCTATGGCAGCGGCATGAAGTATGTCCAGCTGCGCAGCGGTCACCGGGTCTATTACGATAAGAAGGTCTATCCCTTCCCGGGAGGCATTTCCAAAATGGTTCCGGAAGTCAAGCAGTACGACGGATATTTGCCGGATCACAATGAGATCGGTGTGGTATCCTTGGAGACTGTGGATCGCCACAGTGTTCTGACACTGGACAGCCTGTGGAAAGCACCCTTCTATTTTGAGACCAACCAAAGTGGCTATGCTAAGCCCAATGGCGGCAAAGACCGGGATTATGCAGTGGTAAGCAACAATGCTACCTATGTGGACATTACCTTCTGCTACACCACAGTTTTCACCGGTGAGGTCACCATCCCTGCGGATCACATCCTGTTCAAGTCCGCACAAATCATCAAAAACGAGTCGGATTATACCCTGCGGCTGTTCCTGCGCAAAACAGGCGGCTTCTACGGCTGGTATGCTTACTATAACGACAACGACCAGCTTTGCTTCCGATTCCTGAACCCTGCCAAGGTATCTGCGGCAGACAACAAATACGGCGCAGACCTTACCGGCACCACCATCATGATCGATGTGGGTCACGGCGGCGATGATCCCGGTGCAACGGCATATTATTGCGCAACCTGCCAAAAGTACCCCATGGCTCCCGAATTGAAGAAGGGCAAATGCCCGGACTGCGGAGAAAAGCCTGAGCTGTTTTTGGAGGAATCGACGGCTAATATGACGCTGGCACTGGCCATGAAGGCGGAGCTGGAAAGTGTAGGTGCGACGGTGGTCTTTAACCGGACGGAGGATGTCATTCTCAATGTAAATGATCGGCAAGCCAATCTCCATGAGATTGCACCGGATGTCTGCATTGCCATTCACCAAAATTCCAACAATTCCAAGTCCGTCAGAGGCTTTTTCAGCTATTACTACACACCGTGGTCACAGTCGCTGGCGAAGAATATTTACCAACATACCAAGGACTCTGGAATGTATACCAGAAACTTCTTGCAATGGAAGGCCAACTACTTTATGAACCGTCAGTCGGATTGCCCCATTATGCTTACGGAGAACGGCTTTATGTCCAATGAGGAGGATCTGGCTGCTATGGTCGAGCCTACCGCGGTACAGAATAAGGCAATTGCCATTGTCCAAGGTATTGCGGATTACTTCCTGGATATCAATAAGTAAAATATGAAGAAAAAAGTATTCCTGATTATCGGGATTTTGCTGGTTGCGGTACTGATTTTCGGTGCGATTTACTATTTTGCTGTGATTCAGCCCCGTCAAAGGGAGCAGGAAGAACGCCAAAAATTGGTGGAACAGTATTACTCGGATAAGCTTGCCCTTTACCGGCAGGAAAATGAAGCATATGCCGATTATGAGGTGGATGTGGCCTTTTTGGGTGATAGCCTGACAGATGGCTACGATCTTGCCAAATACTATCCCCAGTTCAAAACGGCAAACCGGGGGATCGGCGGCGACACAACCCATGGTTTGGAAGCTCGTTTGCAAGTATCGGTGTACGATTTGAAGCCCAAGGTGGCGGTGATGCTCATTGGTGCTAACAATATGGACACCATGTTTGAGAACTACGAAAACATTCTCATGGGTTTGCAGAAAAATCTTCCGGATACGAAGATCGTTTTGGTGTCCCTAACCTCTATGAGCATGGAGTGGGGGCGCAAAAACCATCTAGCGGCCTACAACAACGTACTGATCCGCAAATTGGCAGACAAGTACGGCTTCACTTTTGTGGATATGTATGCACCATTGCTGGATTTAACGACCGGACAGCTCAGGGATAGCTACACCACCGACGGCGGCCATTTGACCCATGCAGGCTATGAGGTGTTTACCGAAAACTTAACACCGGTTTTGCATGCCCTGCTGACAGAAGAATAATAAAAATGCGATGCTTCCGCATCGCATTTTTTATTTTCGTTTGAGTGTATGGAAAATTTCTGCGGCAATTGCCCGGTATTCGGCAAGATCTGTGGTTTTGCGCAGACGCTTACCTAATTTCTCGCTGTTTTCAAAGCGGGGAAGCAGGTAGCTCCAATTTTCTTTCAGACGGAACATGGCGTTGCGGCTTCCGCCAAACAAAACCAGATATTCTTCCAAGAGGGCATTGTGAAATTGCTCCAAAGTCTTTACATCTGTGCCGCCTAGCAGCATACCCGGGTCAGCCACTAAGCCACGACCCAGCATAACGGCCTCCACCTTAGGGAATTCTGCGGCAACTTTGTCGATGTCCCCAGTGGAGAACAGATCTCCGTTGTAGCACAGAGGATTTTTGCTGTTTGCAGCGGCGTGGCGGAACATCTCCATATCCACATCCCCTTGGTAAAATTGTTTCCGCACCCGGGGATGCACCGTCAGCTCCCGGATGGGATAGCGGTTAAATACCTCCAAAAGAGCGGGGAATTCTTCGGGCTCCGTTAAACCCAGCCGGGTTTTGACAGAAACCGGAATAGGAGAGTCTTTGTAGACGGCATCCAGAAAACGATCCAATTCGTCTACATTTCCCAGCATGCCGGCACCTTTGCCCTTGGCAACCACTGTACCCGAGGGGCATCCGATATTCAGATTCACTTCCTCATAGCCCCGATCCCGGCAGGCTTGGGCGGCCCAAATAAAATCCTCTGCCGATTTGGTCAGAACTTGGGGAACGGCAGCGAAGGGAACAGAGCTTGCCGGCGGCAGCTCCCGATCCTCTCTGCCGGTTAAGGTTCGGTGCATAGTGGGGGAGAAAAAGGGCATATAATAGCGGTCAACACCGCCAAAATAGGCATGGTGCAGACGGCGGTAGACGCTGTCCGTCACGCCCTCCATGGGAGCAAAATAATAGCGCATAAAATACTCCTAAAAAGTTTGTTATTTATCCAATGACTGCACATAATCCCGGGGTGAAATACCGTAAATCTTCTTGAAAGCCCGGAAAAAGGCAGCGTAATCTCCAAAGCCGCAGGGGGCAAATACCTCGGTGGGCTTTTGGCCGCCCAGTATCAGCTGCCGAGCGATGAGCAGCCGCTTTTTTTGAATGTATTGGTAAATTCCCGTGCCCATTTGCCGGGTAAATTCATGACTCAGATGGTATTTACTGACGAAAAACTGTTCCGCCAGCTGGTCCAGCGATAAAGATTCCTGATAATGTTCGTTAATGTAATCAATCACCCGTGCGACCATGGTGTTGTCCTTGGAATCAGCGCTGTTATCGCTGGGCAGATCTGCCAGCCGGTTGACATGGATCATCAATTCCGTCAGCAAATTGCGTTGCAGCAGATCGGATCCGTAGGTCACCTTTGCTTGGGCCTCCACAAGGGCTTCAAACAGTGCGGGAATGATCCGGCGCTGTTCCGCAGGTACATGCAGAAGATTGTCGTAATGGGGACGGGTCATATCGAAGCAGCGGCACAGATCTGTTTGCAGACTGGACAGTCCCTGCAAAAGGCTGGGAGCGACCCAGAGCATGTACCGCTCGTAGGGGGCGGCATCCGGCTTGATGTAAACCTGATGAAGCTCCCGGGGATTGATGATCAGCATTTGACCGGGTTTCACATGATAGACACGGCTTTCCACCACATAGGTAACATCTCCGGAAACAAGGAAATTCACCTCATAAAAATCGTGGTGATGCACTTCTACTTCTTTTAAAACCGTATCCCATTTGTGGACAACTTCAAAATCCGGTTGGAGCATTTTTTGCCGGGGATCAAATGGGGAAGGGGAATTTGCCATGGCCACTCACCTCTTTGTTTCTATGTTAGGGTGTAAAATGGACCCTGTCAACAAGAAATAGACAATAATCACAATGTTTCACCGCAAATAACGCTATTTCAATGTGAAAACGATGGGGATATAATGAAAATACCAATAAAAATATATGGAGGATGATCTACCATGGAATTACTCAATTACGAAACCCTGAAAAAGTCCGGTTATGACGGATATATTCTGGAAAAAGCACCGGAAAAAGTGTTGCAGTTTGGCGAAGGCAACTTCCTCCGGGGCTTTGTGGACTACTGGTTCGATCTGGCCAACGAGAAGGCCGGCTGGAACGGCAAGTGCTGCTTGGTGCAGCCCATTGCTCCCGGTCTTGCTAAGATGATCAACGAGCAGGAAGGCCTGTACACGCTGTATCTGCGGGGCAGCCAGAACGGCCAGAAGGTGGACGACAAGCGTGTGATCTCCTGTGTGTCCCGCTGCCTGAATCCCTATGAGGCTGAGGGCTACCGTCAGATGATGGAAGTAGCTGTCAGCGATGATCTGGAAATCATTGTTTCCAACACCACCGAAGCCGGTATCGTTTACGATCCTGCCTGCCAGCTGAGCGATATGCCTGCTGCATCCTTCCCCGGCAAGATGACTCAGGTGCTGTTGGAGCGTTTCAACGCCGGCAAGGGCGGTCTGCTGATTTTGGCCTGCGAGCTGATCGACGACAACGGTAAGGAATTGAAGAAGTGCGTCAACCAGTACATTGATCAGTGGGGTCTGAGTGACGAATTCCGTGCGTATGTCAACGAGAAGTGCACCTTCTGCGGTTCTTTGGTTGACCGTATCGTGCCCGGCCGCATCCGTGATGCCGCTGAGGTTGCTGCTCTGGAAGAAAAGCACGGCTATGCTGACCCCCTGCTGGATGTGGGCGAAGTATTTGGCCTGTGGGTCATTGAGGGCGATCCTGCTCTGAACGATGTGCTGCCCTTCCGCAAGGCCGGTCTGGAAGACCGTGTGTTTGTCGCTCCCGACATGACTCCCTATAAGAAGCGTAAGGTTCGTATCCTCAATGGTTCTCACACCGGTACCGTTTTGGGCGCATATCTGGGCGGTTACGATATTGTCCGTGACTGTATGCATGACGATGCTGTGCTGGGCTTCATGAACAAGGCTCTGCAAGACGAGATCGTGCCCATCCTGCCTCTGGATCAGGAGGACTGCAAGCAGTTCGCTGCCGCTGTTCAGGACCGCTTCAACAACCCCTTTGTCAACCACGAATTGCTGAGCATCTCCCTGAATGCTACTTCCAAGTGGCGCGCAAGAAACATGCCCAGCTTCTTGGAATACATTGAAAAGAACGGCAAGCTGCCCGTTTGCCTGAGCATGGGCTATGCCGCATACATCGCATTTTTCAGCAATGAGATTCAGGAGCTGAATGCAGAAGGTCTGGTTTGCCGTCGTCCCAAGGGCAACACCTACACCTGTATCGATGACCGTTGGGTGCTGGAATTCTACTACGCACACCGTAATGACAGCGTAGAGGATCTGGTACATGCCGTCATGACCAACACCCAGATGTGGGGCCGTGACCTGACTGAGGTCGAGGGCTTCGAGGCACTGACTGTCAAGAATGTGAAGATGATCCGGGAGCAGGGCGCTTTGGCAGCCTACGCTTCCTGCTTGTAAGGAGAAATCTATGCCCGATTTTATCCAAATCCATCCCAAGGATAATGTGGCGGTTGCCTTGCATACCGTGCCTGCCGGCACAGTATTTGAGGGTGTAACGGCACAAACCGAGATTCCCCAAGGCAACAAAATGGCACTGGTTGCCATGGAAAACGGTGCACAGGTGGTAAAGTACGGCTTTTCCATTGGTCATGCCACCGAGGCTATCGCTCCCGGCCAGTGGGTACACACCCACAATATGACCACCAATCTGTCCGGCGAGATGGAATATACCTATGAACCCAACGTTCAGCCCTTGCAGCCTGTACCTGCACGTACCTTCCGGGGTTATCGTCGGCGGGACGGCAAAGTGGGTGTGCGTAACGAAATTTGGATCATCCCCACCGTGGGTTGTGTCAACGATGTAGCCAAGGCGCTGGTAAAGGATAATCAGGATCTGGTTTCCGGTTCCGTGGAGGGACTGTACGCATTCCCCCATCCCTTTGGCTGCTCCCAGACCGGCGAAGATCATGCGCAGACCCGCAAGCTGCTGGCATCGCTGGTGCGGCATCCCAATGCCGGTGCTGTATTGGTGCTGAGCTTGGGCTGTGAAAATCTGACCAAGGAGCAATTCTTGGCAGAATTGGGTGATTTCGACCCCAACCGGGTCAAATTCCTCACCTGCCAGCAGACCGATGACGAAATGCGTGATGGCCGTGCGCTGCTTGAACAGTGTGCCGATTTTGCAAAGCAGTTCCAGCGGGAAGAAATCCCTGCATCCGAGCTGGTGATCGGTATGAAGTGCGGCGGCTCTGACGGCTTGTCCGGCATCACCGCCAACCCCGTAGTTGGCCGGTTCTCCGATATGCTGGTGGCTCAGGGCGGTTCCACCGTCCTGACGGAAGTGCCGGAAATGTTCGGTGCAGAAGGCTTCCTGATGAACCGCTGCATCAACGAAGAAGTGTTTAACAAGGCTGTGGACATGATCAACGGCTTCAAGGCTTATTTCATCCGCCACAACGAGGTGGTTTACGACAATCCCAGCCCCGGCAATAAGCAGGGCGGCATCACCACCTTGGAGGACAAGTCCTGCGGCTGCGTGCAAAAGGGCGGTGCAGCCCCCATTATGGACGTGATCGGCTATGGCGATGCGGTTACCACCAAGGGCTTGAATATGCTCTACGGACCGGGTAACGATCTGGTGTCTGCTACGGCACTGACTGCCGCCGGCGCCCATGTCATTCTGTTCACCACCGGCCGTGGTACGCCCTTCGGCGCACCGGCACCCACCATGAAGCTGTCCACCAATACCCCTCTGGCTACCCAAAAGGCAAACTGGATCGATTTCAATGCCGGTACGGTTGCTGACGGTGAAAAGACGCTGGACGAATCTGCGCAGGACCTGATGGATATGGTTCTGGAAGTGGCTTCCGGAAAGCAGACCCGCGCAGAGCAACGGGGATTCCGTGAGATTTCCATTTTCAAGGACGGCGTTGTGCTGTAAAACGCGTTTTTCTTGGCGATAATCTATACCGCAAAAAGAAAAACGTACTGGAAGGAGTATTATAAATGCAAGAATTTATGAATCAGGATTTCCTGCTGAAAACAGAAGCAGCACGGAAACTCTATCACGATCATGCGGCAAAAATGCCCATCATCGATTATCACTGCCATATCAATCCCATGGAGATCTATGAGGACAAGCGGTATAATACCATCACCGAAGTATGGCTGGGCGGCGACCACTATAAGTGGCGTGCCATGCGTTCCTGCGGTGTGCCGGAGTACTACATCACCGGCGATGCCACCCCCGCTGAGAAATTCCAGAAGTGGGGCGAGGCAATGCCCATGCTGATCGGTAACCCCCTGTATCACTGGACACATCTGGAATTGCAGCGCTACTTCGGCATCACTGAGCCCCTGACCGGCGAGAATGCCATGGAGATCTATGAAAAGTGCAACGCCATTCTGGCTCAGCCGGATATGTCCGTTCGTGGCATTATCCGAAAGTCCAATGTCAAGCTGATCTGCACCACCGATGATCCCGTGGATGATCTGAAAGCCCATGAGCTGTTGGCCAAGGACCCCACCGCCCCTGCGGTTGTCCTGCCTGCTTTCCGTCCTGACAAGGCTATGCGTGCGGACAAGGAGACTTTCCCTGCCTATGTGGCACAGTTGGAGCAGGTGGTTGGCTATGCCATTAACACCGTAGCGGATATGCGTAAGGCTCTGAATGACCGGATCGCATACTTTGCCGACCGCGGCTGCTGCGTTTCTGACCATGCGCTGGATTACTGCTTCTGCGTAGAGGCTGACGAAGCTACCTTGGATGACATCTTTGCACGCGCCAAGGCAGGCAAGGCCATCACTTGGGATGAGCAGCTGGCATACCATACCGCACTGCTGCTGTCCGTTGGCAAGGAATACGCCAAGCGTGACTGGGTGAACCAGTTCCACTTTGGCTGCCTCCGGGACAACTCCAAGACTATGTTCCGCAAGCTGGGTCCCGATACCGGCTTTGACTCCATGAACGATGCTGCCAATGGTGTCGGTCTTTCCAAGCTGCTCAATGCTTTGGAAGAAGCCGGTGCGCTGGGCAAGACCATTTTGTACTCTCTGAATCCCTGCGATAATGGCATCATCGGAACATTGATGGGTGCATTCCAGACCGACAGCGCAATCCCCGGCAAAATCCAGCAGGGTTCTGCATGGTGGTTTAACGATCACAAGATCGGCATGGAAGAGCAGATGAAGAGCCTGATGAGCTTGGGCGCAATGGGTACTTTCAACGGCATGCTCACCGACTCCCGGAGCTTCCTTAGCTATACGCGCCATGAGTACTTCCGCAGAATACTCTGCAACCTCTTCGGCCAGCTGGTGGAAGACGGGGAATATCCTGCAAACTGGGATTACCTTGGCAAGATGGTGGAAAACATCAGCTACAACAACACACGCCGTTATTTCGGCTTTGATAAGTATTTGAAGTAAAGAAAATCCCGGAAGTGCAGCGCACTTCCGGGATTATTTTAGTTACCAAGAATCTGTTGCAGGATTTTACGGTTTGTTTCCAGATCACACACCTTGGTGGCGGAGATCTTACCCACGGTCATATCTGTATAGGTGCCGTTGGCCGGGATCTGCTGATTGTTGATGGTGGCTGTTGCCAGCATGGGGAACAGGGTTTTGACATACTCGATTACTTCGTTGGAAGTCATGTCTGTCTGGATCATGTCGTGACCGTTGACTTCGGTATCCAAAATTTCCGTTGCCAGGGTGACCATTTCTCCAAGAGGCTTGCTCTTGTAGGCGTTGATCAGGGCGGTCAGAACCTTGCGCTGCCGGCCGGCACGCATGGCGTCCATGTCCAGCTTTCGGATTCGGGAATAGGCCAGAGCCTGTTCGCCGTTCAAATGATTCATGCCGGCGTGCAGACTGTATCCTTCATGCTTGTTTAGCCAGTTTGCTTCCCTTTCAGAAAGATCAATGTCCACACCGCCCAGCATGTCGATAACTTGCCGGAAACCGTCGAACTGTATTGCTACATGGGCATCAATGTGAACACCGAAGTATTGTGCAAAGGTTTGATCCATCGTCTTAATACCGCCATAGGCATAGGCAGCATTGAGCTTGTCAGCCCAGAAACCGGGGATCTGTGCGATATAGGTATCTCGCAGGAAGGAGATCATGGTAATGGTATTGGTCTTGGTGTTGAAGCTGCACAGGATCATGGAGTCCGAACGCTGACGGCCTTGACCGGGCCGGCGGTCCTCACCGATGAGCATGATGTTGATGACGCCTTCGGCTTTCAGCTGATCGACCGGAACGCTGGGCAGGGTAGCCGAGGTAACATCGCTGTGATCCACACTGGGGCCGGTAAAGTTCGAGTCAACCGGTTCGGACGAG
>JAZORJ010000102.1:0-2078 GCA_045656525.1 Faecousia sp.
TTCCAGATATTTTTGGGAAATATGTTCTGCCTCTGCAATCTCTTTCAGAGGAATGTAGGCACCCGGGTCTTTTTGGGCCAGACACACCATGACCCGCAACGCATAGCGTCCTTTTGTTGATACGATCATGGCTTACTCACAATGGGCGCAATGCTCGCAGTCGGGGAAGTCCTTGGCGTCGTAAGGGATATTGTTTTTGTCAAAATAATCCTTCAATGCGCCCTTGATGGCTTCCTCAGCCAGAACGGAACAGTGCATTTTGTGCAGGGGCAGACCGTCCAGCGCCTCGGCAACGGCGGCGTTGGTCAGGGCCATAGCCTCGTGGATGGATTTGCCCAGAATCATCTCTGTGGCCATGGAAGAAGAGGCAATGGCGCTTCCGCAGCCGAAGGTCTCGAATTTTACATCCACGATGATTTCGTTTTCGATTTTCAGATAAATTTTCATAATGTCGCCGCATTTGGCGTTGCCCACTTCGCCTACGCCGTCGGCGTTCTCAATCACGCCCACAGGCCGGGGGTGCATGAAGTGGTCCATAAGTTTTTCGCTGTATAGTGCCATAATTTTTCTCCTTATTCCGTGTCATTGCGAGGGAGTGAAACGACCGTGGCAATCCCCGTAGGTTTCCGGAATGTCCGGGGGATCGCCACGCCAGTGTGCGCACTGGCTCGCGATGACATATTATTACAAAATATACGTTCTCTTGCCGGTTTGCAGATCCCGCCAGACGGGGGAAATGCTCCGCAAATATGCCACAACTTCGGGCACAACGGTCAAAATATGATCGATTTCTTCTTCTGTGTTGTACTCGCTGAGGGAAAGCCGCAAAGAACCGTGGGCCACATCATGGACCCGGCCGATGGCCAGCAAAACATGGCTGGGATCCAAAGAGCCAGAGGTACATGCAGAGCCGGAAGAAGCCTGTACGCCTTTCATATCCAGCAGAAGCAGAAGACTTTCGCCCTCAATACCCTCAAAGCAGAAGCTGACATTGCCGCTCAGACGGTTTACGGGGTCGCCGTTGAGGGCGCAGTGGGGAATTTGGGAAAGACCGGCGATGAGCTTATCTCGCAGAGCGGTGACTTTCTTTGTGTTCTCTTCCAAATTGGAAATGCTTTCTTCCAAAGCGGCCACCATGCCGCAGATGCCGGGCAGATTTTCCGTGCCGGCCCGCTTGCCACGCTCCTGCGCACCGCCGTCGATGAGATTCGACAGCATGATACCCCGGCGGCAGTACAGCGCACCCACGCCCTTGGGGCCGTGGAATTTGTGAGCCGACAGGCTGAGCATATCAATATTTTGCTTTTTCACATCGATGGCCAGATGGCCAACGGCCTGCACCGCATCGGTATGGAACAGCACGCCGGCTTCTTTGCACACCGCACCGATTTGCGCAATGGGCAAAACAGAGCCGATTTCGTTGTTGGCGTACATCACGGTCACCAGACAGGTATCTTCCCGGATGGCGTTTTTTACATCCTCAGCTGTAATGTTGTGATTGGTCTTCACATCCAGATAGGTGACCTCAAAGCCTTCTTTTTCCAGCTTATTCAAAACATGGAGCACAGCATGATGCTCGAACGCTGTGGAAATGATGTGCTTTTTACCCTTCTTTTCCCCCAGACGGGCGGCGGAAAGAATGGCCTGATTGTCCGCTTCGCTTCCGCCGGAAGTGAAGTAGATTTCCCGAGGTTCGCAGCCCAGACAGGCAGCGACGCGCTCCCGGGCGTTTTCCAAAATTTCTTTTGCTTCCTGACCTACACTGTGCAGGCTGGAAGGATTGCCGTAGTAGGTTTCAAAGGCAGGCATCATGGCCTGCAAAGCCGCATTGCTTATTTTAGTTGTAGCGGCGTTATCGGCGTAAACATTCATATAAAAAATCCTCCTGAGGATTTACCTAGTATTTCCATAGGTAATATAACATCACTTACCTACTTTGTCAATAGGTAAAAGGGGCGCAAATTTCTAGTTTCTCCCATATTTTTCGACTTTTTCAGCGGTTACAATTGCTGAGGTATGGAATATTAAGAGGGCAGAGCGGAAGGAGGACGAAAAATGAAAAATTTATTCAGACGCAT
>JAZORJ010000103.1:0-2362 GCA_045656525.1 Faecousia sp.
TCCCTCACTTTGTCAACTATATGAACCGGTTTGACAATCCCCGTACCCGGAAAAAGTCTCTTTACTACAACCATGATGGCTCCGGTCAGTATGTCTGGAAAAAGGATGATCTGATCGATCTGACCTTCTCCCGGGTACTGGATCGGATGGTGGAGGAATTCCCGGACCAGTATGCCTTTAAATACACCACCCTGGACTACACCCGTACCTATGAGGAATTCCGGGAGGATGTGGACAACTTTGCCCGGGCGCTGATCTCTATGGGCGTCAAACCCGGCATGAAAGTGGCCATCTGGGCTACCAATGTACCTGCCTGGTACATTACTTTCTGGGCAACTACCAAGTTGGGCGCGGTGCTTGTCACCGTCAATACCGCTTATAAGATCCATGAGGCAGAGTATTTGCTCCGCCAGTCTGATACCCACACGCTGGTGATGATCGACAGCTGCCTGGACTCCAACTATGCCCAGATCATCAATGAGCTGTGCCCGGAAATCGCCAGCACCAAGGCAGGCGCCCCCCTGCACTGCAAGAAGCTGCCGTTCCTTCGCAATGTGATCACCGTTGGCTTCAAGCAGCCCGGCTGCTTGACCTTCGACGAAGCCATGGCAAGATATGAGCTGGTCAGCCGGGAGCAGGTAGCTCAGATGGCTGCCGCCGTCCGTCCTGACGATGTGTGCAATATGCAGTACACCTCCGGCACCACCGGCTTCCCCAAGGGCGTTATGCTCACCCACTACAATGTGGTCAATAACGGCAAATGCATCGGTGACCGTATGGGCCTTTCCACCGCTGACCGTATGATGATTCAGGTGCCCATGTTCCATTGCTTTGGCATGGTGTTGTCCATGACCTCCTCCATGACCCACGGTGCAACCATGTGTCCGATGCCTTATTTTTCCGCAAAGGCATCCCTTGCCTGTATCAATCAGGAGAAGATTACCGCGTTTAACGGCGTTCCGACGATGTTCATCGCCATGTTCAACCATCCGGATTATCGCAAGACGGACTTTTCCTATATGCGAACCGGCATCATGGCCGGTGCGGGATGCCCCCCGGAGCTGATGCGGCGTGCGGCACAGCCGGATGAAATGAATATGCGTGGCATTGTCAGCGTTTACGGACAGACGGAATCCGCCCCCGGCTCCACAATGTCCGCTTGGACAGATTCTTTGGAGGTCCGTACAGACACCGTCGGTTATGCTTTCCCCCATGTGCAGTGCAAAATTGTTGATCCTGAGACCGGGGAAGAGGTTGGGCCCGGTGTGAATGGCGAGTTCTGTTCCCGTGGTTACAATACCATGAAGGGATATTACAAAATGCCACAGGCAACCGCTGATACCGTCGACGGGGAAGGATGGCTCCATTCCGGTGATATTGCTTGCCGGGACGAGGATGGAAATTACCGCATTACCGGGCGTTTGAAGGATATGATCATCCGCGGCGGTGAGAATATCTATCCCAAGGAGATCGAGGAGTTTATCTACACCCATCCGGCTGTGAAGGATGTGCAGGTCATCGGTGTTCCGGATAAAAAGTACGGAGAAGAGATTTTGGCAAGTATTGTGCTGAAAGAAGCCGGATCTGTCACGGTTGAAGAAATGCACAATTACATTAAGGCAAGTATGGCTCGTCACAAGGTGCCGAAATACATCGAATTTGTGGAAGCGTTCCCCATGAATGCGGCAGGCAAGGTGCTGAAATACAAAATGCGGCAGGAAGCCGCAGAACGCCTTGGCCTTACCGGAGACGGCATCGATACCGCAAAAAGTCAATTATAAGAAAGGAAGACCCGTCTTATTGGCGGGTCTTTACTTATAATTGACATGGCCTACATTTTGCAGTATGATGTTTCTGTAATCACAAAACCTGTGACTTTTAAGGAAGGGTTGATACATATGAGAAATTTGCTTGCTTTTGATCTGGGTGCCAGTAATGGCCGGGCCATTCTAGGCCAGCTGGAAAATGGCAAACTGACTATGCGGGAATTGCATCGTTTTGAAAACAATTTTGTAGAGATGAACGGTGTTTTTTACTGGGATCTGCCATATTTATATAATCAACTGAAACAAGGTTTTCTGGCATTTAAACAGGCGGATGTGGGCGATCTTGACTGCTTTGGTATTGATACCTGGGGCGTAGATTACGGCCTTTTGGATTGTAACGGCCACCTGTTGGGAAATCCCAGAGCATATCGTTACAGCGTGGATGAAGATATGGAAGCAGCATCCGAAATTGTGGATTTTCCCACCTTGTTCAGCCGTACTGGCATAGCAAAACAGAACTATAATAGCATTTATCAGTTGTACCGCCGGAAACGCCAAAAAGATGTGGCGCTGGAACATGCAAAGACACTATTGAT
>JAZORJ010000104.1:0-3555 GCA_045656525.1 Faecousia sp.
CAAACCATCCGTCAGCGCAATGGGTGATGTGGTATAGGTCAGCAAGAACGTGCCTGCAATCAGCATCAAAATCCGCGCAACCATATAAACGGAGCGAATCACGCCTTCCAGTGTGATGGTAATCCCCCAGAAGGACACCAGTTCAGTCTCTCCTTGTGTGAAGAACAAGTTCAAAAGTCCGGTGAAAATCAAAATAAACACCAGCGGCTTCATGCCCCGCACAAAGGCCTTGCCCGGGATTTTGGAAATGCAGATACTCGTGATCAAGAAACCAAAAATCAGGCAATAGGACACCGGACCGGAGGCCACAAACAGCGCAACGATATAAACTACCAACAAAACCAGTTTTGTACGGGGATCCAAACGGTGAATGATGGAATTTCCCGGGAAATACTGTCCTAAGGTAATATCTTTAAGCACCGATGATCCCCCCTTTCAGGGCATCAATGGCCTGTTCCATCGTATAAACAAGGGGCAGATTCAGTCCCATTTTTTGCAGCTGTAAAAATACCTGTGTCACTTCCGGGATATCCAAGCCCATATCCATAAGCTCCCAAGCGTGAGAAAACACTTCGCTGGGCGCACCGTCCATGGCAACATGAGCACCGTTCATGACGATCAGGCGGTCAGTCAGCAGAGCCACATCATTCATAGAGTGACTCACCATCATGACCGTGGCGTTCTTCGCCTGACGGTAGGCTTCGATGTTGCGGAGAATTTCCGCCCGTCCGGCAGGATCCAGTCCTGCTGTGGGCTCGTCCAGAATCAGCACCTCAGGCTCCATGGCGATCACGCCGGCAATGGCAACGCGGCGCTTCTGACCGCCGGAAAGATCGAAAGGCGATGTTTCCAGCTGTTCATCGGTCAGACCGACAAAACCGGCCGCTTCACGAACTCTGCGGTCGATCTCATCCTTGGAAAGACCCATATTTTTCGGGCCAAAGGCAATATCCTTGTATACAGTTTCTTCAAAAAGCTGATACTCCGGGTACTGGAACACCAAACCCACGCGAAAACGCGCCTGCCGAGTGGTCTTTTTATCCGACCAAATATCCACGCCGTCCAAAAGAACTTGTCCGGATGTGGGTTTTAGCAAGCCGTTCATATGCTGCATCAAAGTGGACTTTCCCGAGCCGGTGTGTCCAATGACGCCTATAAATTCACCACGTTCCACAGAAAAAGACACGTTTTCCAGCGCCGTGTGCTCAAAAGGAGTACCGGCGCTGTAAATATGCGTCAAATTCTGTATCTGTAAAATCGGTGACAATACTCTCTACCTCCAGCGGGTCAGACCTTCCAATTCTCCAAAAGTGTCTGCGCGCATTTTTCAGGGCTGAGTCTGTCCAACGGCAGATCAGCACCCATTTGGTTTAATTTCCAACATAATTCCACGGTTTCCGGAGCGGCTAAGCCGATACTGTGGAGCAATTCAACTTGGGAAAACACCGATTCCGGTGTTCCGTCCGCCGCAACTCTTCCTTTGTCCAGTACGACAACCCGCTGTGCTCTGGCAGCTTCATCCATATGATGGGTAATGAGAATCACGGTGATTCCCTTCTCCCGGTTCAATCTTTCAATGGTTTCCATGACCTCTTTGCGGCCTCTGGGATCCAGCATAGCCGTAGGCTCGTCCAGAACAATACACTTGGGCTCCATAGCTATGATTCCGGCAATAGCAATACGCTGCTTCTGACCACCGGAAAGCAGATGCGGTGCGTGTTCCCGGTACTCATACATACCAACCTGCTTCAAGGCCAGATCCACACGGCGTCGAATTTCTGCGCTGGAAATGCCTAAGTTTTCCGGACCAAAAGCCACATCTTCTTCTACCACATTGGCGACGATCTGGTTATCCGGATTCTGGAAAACCATGCCGGTGGTTTTGCGAATGATTAAAAGTTTTTCCTCGTCCGTGGTATCCATGCCAAAAACATAAACCTTACCGCCGCAAGGAAGCAAAATGGAGTTAAAATGCTTTGCCAAGGTGGACTTTCCACATCCGTTGCCGCCTAAAACCGCAACAAAACTGCCATCGTCGATGGTCAGTGAGAGATCGTCAAAGACGGTGACTCCGGGCGTGTCATCCACGCCCGGATAAGTATAGGACAAATTTTCTACTTTGATTGCGATGTCCAAATGACATTCCTCCTGATCAGGGTGTCCAACGACCGGTAGAACCGCAGGGCAGCATGATTCCTGTGGATTTCACAGGCAGGCCTAATTCGCCGACGGTAGTCTTGCCGCCGTGCTCTGCGCCAAACACCACATCGGATGCATAGCCCACAGCGGAGGGCGCAAGTCCGGTGGTGTAAGAATTGATGATAACAAACAAAGGATTATCCGTCAAGAGCTTTGCTGTCTCCAAAAGGAAGGGATAAAAGCTTGTTTCCATCTTCCAAATTTCGCCGCTGGGACCACGGCCATAACTGGGCGGATCCATGATAATGCCGTCATAACGGCGGCCACGGCGAATCTCACGCTGAATAAATTTACCGCAGTCATCCACGATCCAGTGGATCGGTCTGTCAGCCAGACCGGAAGCCTGCGCGTTTTCCTTCGCCCAGGCAACCATACCCTTGGATGCAACCACATGGTACACCTCTGCCCCGCCTGCTGCCGCTGCCAAAGTGGCACCACCGGAATAGGCGAATAAATTCAGCACCCGAACCGGACGACCGGCATTGGCGCACTTTTCCCGGATAAAATCCCAGTTCGCCGCCTGCTCCGGAAAGACGCCGGTATGCTTAAAGTTCATCGGCTTGACATTAAAGGTCAAGTAGTCCTTATAATGAATCTGCCAACGCTCCGGAAGCTTATGCTCGGACCAATGACCACCGCCGGTATTGGAGCGCAGATATCTCGCGTCATACTTTTTCCAGCCGGGATGGGCCTTGGGGGTATTCCAAATCACCTGAGGGTCCGGCCGGACCAGCAGGTATTTCCCCCACCGTTCCAACCGTTCTCCGTCAGAAGTGTCTAAAACCTCATATTCTTTCCATTCATCGGATAACCAAATCATGGCTTTCTCCTTTTATTCGTACAGTTTTGCATCACCGCGGTGGATATGACATGTCACATACGGTAAGCTCAGGCCGAAGTTTTTATCATTATTAAATCCGTAGAACGGTATGGGATTACCCTGTTTATCTACGAGATAGATATAGTTCTCGCCTTGGCAGGATTTCCACAAGCCCACATCGGATGCCTGAATAATGGCATCGACCTTTGACTGGGTCATCTTCACCAAGGAACGCTGAACCACACGCTTACAGCCGCTGTTAGCAACTGCCTTGCAGTCCAAGCAGAAATCCACCATTACATGGCAGTCGCAGGGCTCGGTCGGCGCATCCTCGGGATAAACCAAAACCTTCTCCACGCGGCTCAGACCGTGCTGATGGGTACGCACATCCTGATAGCAAGCCGGTGCTGCCAGCTTGCCGCAATCCACGCATACGGTAACAGAGACAAACTTGTCCGCATTATACAGCACCTCGGACTGCTCCCCGCGGTGCAGAGGCTCCATGACCTTACGCCACAACTGGCAAGCAACATTGC
>JAZORJ010000105.1:0-5796 GCA_045656525.1 Faecousia sp.
GTATACCAGTCCCACCTGATTAGGAGTAATGCCTGCTTTTTCCATGACCTTGTTCATGGCCATTTTCTGCATTTGCTTTTCCGCCTGTTCCCAGGATTTTTGGCCGAAATACGTATCTTGTGAGACGATATCGAATGTCTGAGCCAATGGACCTTCACTCTCTTTTTTGCCTGCGACGCTGGCCCATGCGGTGATCACCGGCATTTGGGGGAGTACAAAGCTTTGTTTGCCACGCTTGTTCTGCGCCATACTTACACTTCTTTCTGCCTTTTACGGTAGTATGTGCGCAAATTGATTTCTTAAACAAAAATGCCACACAGTTGGATTCGTTTTTTGATTGGAATAATCAGAAGATCGTAAAAGAAATAAGTGAGATATTTCCGGATAGAACACCCGGATTTTGGCATGCCGATCTTGGAAATTGATGCGCCGACTATGTGCCTGTCCTTGAAATTCCTGCCTTTGGTATCACCTTACTGGTGGCAGACAAGTGGAACAGCAGCAAACTATTTCTCGCTCCCCCCGGTTCTTTGGAAGTGCCTATGGCAGCACCATGATTATTGGCGGCGCTGATGCTGACCAGCTGTTCAGCTTCTGCGATGTAATTGAAGTTGGCGCCCATGTTTCGGTCATGGATATGACCGAAAGTCAGTTTACATATTCTGTCACCAAGGTAGATCGGGCTAAGCACGCCAAAGCTCAATGGCTGGTGGATGCTGACTGTGATTTGACACTCTTAGTTCATGATGTATTTTCTATGGAGTACATCGTTGTAAGATGCGACTTTTTGTATCATCAGCATGTGAAGTGCATGTACGAATTGAATGAACTGCTTATTTTCGGTCGTATACATCACATTATTCGAATATAAGCTCTTGCGAAAATAATATGGATGTGCTATACTTTTACACTGTCGAAATGAAGCGAATACGGTCGCTTTTGTAGTGAAGTTTAAGACATAAGTAATTATTGAACAGAAAAGGAGTATTTATAATGCTGGACCAATTTTTTGCATGGTACAACGGACTGACTGACACATTATGGGGATCGCTCTTATTGTTCGCCGTTGGCGTTCTGCTGCTGATCAAGGGCGGCGACTGGTTTGTGGACAGTGCGGTTGGCATTGCTAAGCGTTTCCGCGTGCCGGAAATTATCATTGGTGCGACGGTGGTTTCCATCGGCACGACCCTGCCGGAGGTAATGGTGTCCGTTACCGCGGCACTTAACAGCAACGGTGCAATCGCCTATGGCAACGCCATTGGCTCCATCATCTGCAACACAGCCCTGATTGCGGCTCTGACCATTGCAATTCGCCCCGCTCCCGTGAATAAGAAGGCAATCGTCACCCCGGTGCTTTTCTTCTTCATCTCTGCAGCTATTTATCTGGTTGCAGCCTACATATTCGGTCGTTTTGACAGATGGTTGGGTATTGTCATGCTGTTGGTATTTGGCGTATACATGTCCATGACTATTTACAAGGGCTTTAAAAATCCTGTGGAGCCTCACGAGGATGAAGAAGAGGATGCTAAGGGCGGCTCTTTGGTGAAGGATCTGATCGTTCTGGCGATCAGTGCCGCTTTGATCGCCGTCGGCGCAGATATGCTGGAAGGCTCCTCCGTTTCTCTGGCAACCATGGCTGGCATCCCCACTGAGGTTGTTGGTGTGACTGTTGTTGCATTGTGCACCTCCTTGCCGGAGCTGGTAACGGCTGTTACCGCCTTGGCTAAGGGTCACGGTGCGCTGTCTCTGGGTAATATCATCGGCGCAAACATCTTCAATCTGGTGCTGGTTTCCGGCGCTGCCGTTACGCTTTCTCCCTTTGCAGTTCCCGAAGGCAGCAAGCTGTTTGGCAGCAATGCCTCGTTGGTCTTGGAGCTTCCTCTGATGGTCGGCGTGATGGCACTGATGACGCTGCCTGCCATCTTTAAGGGCAAGCTGTATCGCTGGCAGGGCATTACACTTTTGGGTGTTTACGCAGCCTTTGTTGCCTTGCAGGTTCTGATTGCAGTTGGTGTTATCTAATAAAAAAGAACTCCCGATTTATTCGGGAGTTCTTTTTGTTATACAGTTTGCTTTGCGCCCTTTCTGCGTACGGCATAGCAGATGCCATATTCAGCAAGAACGGCAAGGAAGAACACAATGGGATTGGCGATCATCAGTACCCACTTGGGAATGATATTATTCGCAACCAGACCGATATAGAAGGCATCTTCCTCAAGGAAGAACCAGTTGTGCTCAAACAGGAGATTGCCAAGCTTTGCCCACAGCGTGATGCACACCAACAATACAGCACATTTCCAGATCTTCTTCATGTCCGGTTTTACAACGCCAAGAGCCAGATTTAGAATACCCCAAGCCATCAGCACGCCGTGGTAGAACATGGTTTGCACTGCCTGATAGCACCAAGGCTCGCCATCGCCGATGCTGGCTGGGTAGCACAGATACATCATAGGTGCAAGCACGGCAAGTGCCGCAACCGGTTCCTTGATTTTATGGCCGTTACGGTTAAACTGAGAATAGGCGCTCAGGGGACACAGGACGGTGCAGATGTGGAAGGGGAGCTTATCAGTATTGAGTCCACCGTAGACAAATTCATGAACAAAGAAATCGCTGAGGTAGGAGACTACCAAGGCATATGCAAGAAATCGCAGGGCTTTTTCCTTTACTTCGGCGGTTTTGTTTCGCAGTGCATACCATGCGCCAACGATACCGCCAAAGATCAAAACCATATAGACAATGTGCGGGATGGAAAATGCGGTGATGGAGATGCCAGTATTGAAGTGAGACATCTCGAACAGCTTAAAGAATAATTCTCTCATGTTGTTTCCTCCGTTGCAATTTTTTGTACCAACGTTCTTCCTCAGGCAACCGCAAATCCCAAAGATGCAGAGCCACGAACAGAACGATTACAAACAACAGTCCAAGGACAAGAGGCGGGATGCCGATGTAAGGATTGTCATGGAGCCACATGCCGTCCGGCGGTTCCATTCCAAAGCTGGTGTAAAGGGCATTCACGGCAATGCCGCAGGTGATGAATACCGCAAGTCCTGCGGTTACGCTGACAGCGTTAAAGACACGAATCCGCATAAACTTTCCGACGAACATATAAAGGCAACCGAACAACATAGTGGAGTGACTGAGCAGACCTTTCAGAACATCGTAGTCCGCTAAGGTGGGATTGTTGTCAAAGTTTGTGTTCATCACGATGCCGAGCACGCCGCAGATAAAGCCACCGTAGAAGCAGAATTCGCTGAGCAGCTGGAAGAGCAGACACTTCTTGTTCTGCAAAAGGGAAGCAATTAAAAGCATCCACATGACCACATTACAGGGATAAACGGGTAGAAGCTGGTTATTTTCCAGCGTAGCGGTACCTCCTGTTGTAAAATAGTCCACCCAAAGGTTGCTGTAATGGATCACAACGGTAATAATTGCAGCAAATTTCAATATTCGGTTTTTGGCGGTGTCATTTTTCGCAAATTTTGCGGCCAGAGCTAAAAGGACGACCGTTAAAATGCCGGAGATGACCATGTATAAAATGTGTTGTAGGTTAAACATAGCTTGATTATACATATTTCGACAAATCCTTTCAAGTGTCAAAAAATGTTTTAAAAGAATCTTAAAATTTGGTTGGAAGTTCTGGAAACATACCAATAATCTATATGTTTGATCTGCTTGACATTTGTGCTATAATGATTTTGTAAAAAGCAAAGGAGGTGAGCGTTTGGAAAAGGAAAGCATTAAGGTCATGGCCCGGAACCGGGAAGCCTATCACGAGTATTTCGTGGAAGAAGAAATGGAAGCCGGCATTGAATTGGTTGGCACCGAAGTGAAGTCTATTCGTCAGGGCAATTTAAATCTGAAAGACGCATGGTGCGGCATTAAAGACGGTGAAATGCTCCTGAACCAGATGCACATCTCACCCTATGACCACGGAAACCGCTTCAATGTGGATTCCCGTCGACCCCGGAGATTGCTGATGCATCGCCGGGAGATCATGCGGCTGCTGGGAAAAGTGAAGCAGGACGGCTTGACATTGATTCCCTTGTCTGTTTACTTCAAGGGCAGCCGTGTGAAGGTCAAGGTAGGCCTGTGTAAGGGTAAAAAACTGCACGATAAAAGACAGGCTGCGGCCGAGAAAGACGCAAAGCGTCAAATCGACCGGGCCATGAAAGAGAGGTACTGATATGAATCCTACATTCAAAATTACCATGGAAAACGGCGGCGTGATCGAGGGCGAGCTGTATCCCGAGATCGCACCCCAGAGCGTCCGCAATTTCATCGATCTTGCCAATCATAACTACTATGATGGCCTGATCTTCCACCGCGTCATTCCCGGTTTTATGATTCAGGGCGGTTGCCCTGACGGCACCGGTATGGGCGGCCCCGGCTACTGCATCAAGGGCGAATTCTTCTTTAACGGTGTGAAGAATGACTTGAAGCATAAGCGTGGCGTGCTGTGCATGGCTCGTTCCAGCAGGCCCAACTCTGCCGGCAGCCAGTTCTTTATCATGCATCAGGATGCCCGCCATCTGGACGGCCAGTATGCCGCATTCGGTAAGGTCACTTCCGGCATGGAAGTGGTGGATGCCATCGCTGCAACAAAGACCGGTATGCAGGATCGCCCCGTTGAGGAACAGAAGATCGCTTCCATTACTGTGGATACCAAGGGCGAAAGCTATCCCGAACCCAATAAGCTGCCCGATCCTTACGGAAGATTCTAAAATTGCGCTGTCATTGCGAACCAGTGCGTACACTGGTGTGGCAATCTCCATCAAGTCTTTAAAATGTTCAGGGGATTGCCACGTCGCTGACGCTCCTCGCAATGACATGATTTTCAACCAACCTTATTTATCCGGGGCCGTACTGGTTTCGACGGGGGTAGTGAGGCTGGATAAGCGTGCCGTGGCGCCTGACCACGATAAAACGGGTAACTTTTAAATTTAACTGACAACAATACTGTTGCTTTCGCTGCCTAATTAGGCGCGCATCCGCCCCGGAAGGTCCACGAGCCGGGCTCGGGTGTCATCGAAGTGGAGACCGTGCGTGCGCAAAGCTTTGAGCGCACCATGCATAATGAAGCTACTGATTCTTGTAGGGTGTTTGTTCCCGACAAGATGAGGGAATGTAAATAACAAACTGCGCACGGAGAAGTTCCTTCCAAGTTGCTTTCGGACAGGGGTTCGATTCCCCTCGGCTCCACCATACAAAAGCCGCCTTCGGGCGGCTATTTTTTATGGTGGAGCCGAGAAAGGGAGCTGTGGACTACAATCAATAAGAAATATGCAAATCGATTCCCCTCGGCTCTGTAAAATTTCAAATTGACAGTAACCCCATACTGTTGGTATAATGGCGGTATTCCATTAATTACAGGACTTTTGCCATGATAAAACAGAAAATACTTATTATATCAGTGATTTTAGCAGCATGCATTATGATTGGCTGGGGCTGCTACTTTGGAATTGAATACTACTTGGAAAACGATTTCAGTTTTACTGTCGCCGATACATTACCCGATGGCAACGGCAAGAAAGCGACCGTGATCCTTTTGGGTGGTCAATCCAATGCTTCCGGGTGCAGCTTGGATGAATATCTGGAACGGAATGTCTCCCCAGAGAAATATGCCGAATATCAATCCGGATTCGACAATGTCTACATCAATTTCCTTTCCGGAGCAAATACCTCCCCGGGATTTGTCAAATGTACATCCTTTCAGGGGGAACCTGAGGGCACATTTGGCCCGGAATTGGGCTTGGCAGAGAAGCTCCATGAGCTGTATCCGGACAGGACATTTTTTAT
>JAZORJ010000106.1:0-4633 GCA_045656525.1 Faecousia sp.
AAGCCCGTTCCCCCCGGGGATTTTGAAAAATGGTACATTTCCTGCGACTACGGAACGGTGAATCCCACATCCATGGGATTGTGGGGACTGCAAAGGGGCGTGTGGTATCGGGTGAAGGAATTCTATTTCGACTCCCGTGCCAAGCATCGGCAGATGACCGACGAGGAGTATGCGTCGGCACTTTCCAAACTGGCCGGGGACCGACCCATCACGGGGGTCATTGCCGACCCCTCTGCCGCCAGTTTTATTGAAACCCTCCGTCGTCATGGCTGGGCGGTACGCAAGGCGGAAAATGAGGTGTTATCCGGAATTCGCTTGACAGCAGATTATTTGAAAGCGGGGAAGATGGTCATCTGTGAAGGCTGCAAGGACCTGCTCCGGGAAATGGATGAGTATGTGTGGGATCTGTCCAGCGAATCCAAGGATCGCGTGAAAAAAGAGCACGATCATGCCATGGACGAGATGCGGTATTTTGCCGCAACGGTACTAGGGAAAACCTCCGGCGGTTTTGCAGTTGCTGCTGTGGAACGCCGGAAATAAGAAAGGAGCAAAGTACATTGAAACGAAAACATCAGGACAGGGCATTGACGGCCAATGCCTGCCAATTGCGAGGCGGCCAGACCCATCCCTTTGGGGCATTGCGTGGGTTCGTGCCGTTGGGCACTGGGGAAGAGCATATCTATCGACAGCTGCGGGAAGCCATTCCCGTACTGGATGCGGCTGTGGGAAAGCTGACCCGTCTCAGCGGTGGCTTTGAAGTGCAGTGCCGAAATCGGGAAAGTCAGGAAAAACTGGAAAGCTTTTTGCGGACTGTTCCCTGCGGTCGTGGGCAGGTGGGCATCGATAGCTTTCTGTCCGGTTTTATGGACAGCCTGCTGGTCTACGGTCGCAGCGTGGGAGAAATGGTCATTGACCGGGGCAGGCTGAAAGCAGTCTGCTGGGGGGATGTGACCCAATTGCAGATCGTCGAAGGTGAAAATCCGTTGGATGTACAGCTTTGGGGGCCGGACAGCAAAGGTCACATGGGTGCACTTCCCTATCAGCACCTTTTGCTGTTTACTACGCTGAATCCCGAAGCGGCACATCCCTACGGTGTGAGTATTTTCCGAGGGATGCCGTTTCTGGCGGATATTTTGATGAAGATCTACGCCACCATCGGCAGCAACTGGGAACGGGCCGGCAATGTGCGGTACAGCGTGATCTGCAAAAACTCGGAAAATATGGACCCGGCTACGGCACAGGAACGGGGCAAGCAGGTCGCCACGGAATGGAGCCGTGCCATGGAGGATGCCAAAAACGGAACGGTACGGGATTTTGTTGCCGTGGGGGATGTGGAGATTAAAGTCATTGGTGGAGAAGCGCCGATTTTGGATTCCCAAGTGCCGGTGCGGCAGATCTTGGAGCAATTGGTGGCAAAAACCGGCCTTCCTCCCTTCCTGCTGGGCCTGAATTGGAGTACCACGGAGCGGATGAGTACCCAGCAGGCAGATATTCTGACATCGGAGCTGTGGGCACTTCGTCGTACAGTGGAGCCGATCCTGCACAAGATTTGCAAGACCTATCTTGCCTTGGAGGGACTGGATGATCGGGTGGAGATTCAATGGAATGACATCAGCTTGCAGGATATTACAGAGGAAGCCAAAGCAGAACTTTACAAAGCCCAAGCGGCAAAATACCGCGCAGAAGCAAATGAAGGAGGAGCGCAATGAAAGTACAAAAGGAAACACAGGTGGCCACCACGGGCGTGGCCACACCGGCTCAGCTGGAAGCCATCAATGCTCAGGCAAAGGCTGAGCTGACTGCCGAGCAGGTGTATGTCTTCTCGGTACGGCTGTGCGATGATCAGGTGGATCGGGATTGGGAACGGTTCGACACAGCGGCTTTGCCGGAGCTGGCCAGAATGTTTGTGGGCAAGACCGGCATTGTGGATCACAAGTGGAGTGCCAGCGGACAGGTGGCACGGATCTTTGAAACGCAGGTGGTCTGCGAGGACGGCGTCAGTTACATCAAAGCATGGGCCTATATTCGCCGGGGCGGCAACGCAGAGGAGATCATTGCGGACATCGAGGCTGGTATCAAAAAGGAAATCTCTGTTGGATGCGCCATGGGACGGGCGGTGTGCTCCATTTGCGGAGGTGAATACGGCACTTGCGGTCATCAAAAGGGTGCGCATTATGACGGGATGCTCTGCTGCGCCATTTTGAAAGAGCCCATGGATGCCTACGAATTTTCCTTTGTTGCGGTGCCTGCCCAGCGCAGTGCAGGGGTCATCAAGGGTCTTGGTGAGGGCAATCGCTGCTTGAAGGAGCTGGCGGATGAATTCGGTGCACAGGGAGAATACCGCGCGCTGTTTGTACAGGCACAGCTGGGCAAAAGGTACGAAAAGCAGCTGCAAGATGAGGTGGTTCGTCTGTTTCTGGGACTGGATATGGGCATGGATGAGCCGGTACTGCGCAGCATCGCAGAAAAGGTAAGCGCAGAGGAGTTGCTCCACCTGAAACAGGCACTGGAAGCACGAATGGCGGAATATTTTCCGTTGCAGACCCAGCTGCACAGCCGGAATACCAAGGAAGAATTGGAAACCGGCTATTTGATTTAGGGATTACCGGGAAACCGGTGACCATATATTACATTTTTAGGAGGAAACAAAAATGGGTTATGACAATCTGAGACTGGAAAAAGGCATGTACCGTCACGCGGGCATGAGCTTTACCCAGGTGCTGGAGTCCTTGGACCCCAGCGAAAACTATCGCGGCACGGCATTGGAAGGTACGGATGCGTTTCAGCGTCAGTTGAAGCGGTTCGGCATTCGCGCCAAAGGCGTCGGTTCTTCTCCCGTGGAGAAGTTTTTCAGCACTGCGGATTCTGCGGTGCTGTTCCCGGAGTACATCGCAAGAACCATTCGTCAGGGCATGGAGGAAAATGATATTCTGCCCGATATCGTGGCCACCACCACGGTGATCGACGGCATGGAATATCGCTCCATCTACTCCAACCCCACCGACGATGCCAAGGAACTGAAAGAGGTTGGCGAGGGCGAGGAGATCCCCACCACCGAAGTCAGCACCAAGGATCAATATCTTTGCTTGAAAAAGCGCGGCAGAATGCAGGTGGCATCCTACGAAGCCCTGCGCATCCAGAGACTGGATCTTTTTGGTGTGATGCTGCGCCAGATCGGTTCTTACATTCAGCAGCAACAGCTTGCGGATGCCGTGAATGTGCTCGTCAAAGGCGATGGCAACAGCAACGCGGCCGTGCAGTATACCGTGGGTACAGATCCGATTTCCGGCACAAAGGGCACCCTGACCTACGATCAGTTGGTGGAATTCTGGGGCCAGTTCAATCCCTTCACCATGAACACCATTCTGTGTTCCAGCAATACCATGACCAAGCTGCTGAAAGTGCCGGAATTGCAGAATCCTCTGACCGGTCTGAATTTCCAAGGAACCGGCAAGCTGACCACACCTCTGGGCGCAAAACTGCACCGCTCCAATGCGGTAGCGGACGGCGTGATCATCGGTCTGGACAACCGCTATGCCCTGGAACTGGTCAGAGCCGGTGACGTGCTGGTGGAGTATGACAAGCTGATCGACCGCCAGCTGGAACGGGCGGCCATCACTTCCATCTCCGGCTTCGGCAAGATCTGTGACGGCGCGGCCTGTGTGCTGAACGTATGATGCGCGATGAGGTGTATGCCCGGGCCCTGCTGATGGCAGGGCAGCCGGGGGCGGAACAGCAGGCTGTGCTGGAAGTGCTCTGTGATGCCGCCTGCAGCTGTCTGGAGACAAGTCTTCGGGACGGAATGACTCCGGAGGACTGCCGGGAGGTCTTCATCACCGGGGCCAGCCTGCAGGCCCTGGCGGCACTGGAAGACTTCGCCGAGACCATGGAATTCAAAGCGGGGGATCTGACAGTGAAAAAATCTGCCCGGGCAGACAGGGCCCGGGAGCTGCGGCATCAGGCGGAGACCATGATGCGGCCTTATCTGAAGGATACCTTCCTGTTTGCGGGGGTATAGTATGCGGAAGACCATTGAAGGCGTTTTTCAGAAATACGGTACGGATATGCGCCTTACCAAGGGCCAGACGGAAACCACTGTCCGGGGATTTTTCCGGGCAGTGAATTCCCAGAGCTGGCAGAGTATCGAAAACGAGGCAACGCCCCTGGGAGAATTTTCCCGGGGGCAGTACGCCTACATCGGACCGGTGGGTGTGAAGGTAGAGGAAGGGGACACGGTGACGCTGGGCGAGAAGACCTACCTCTTCCGGCGGGTGGAGCCTTATTGGTACGGAAATCAGCCGGTGTATATCTGGGGACTTTGTGTTGAGAAGGGTGTGAACGATACGTGGGGTACTCAATCCTAGAACTGGTGCTGCGGCGGCTTCGGGAAGCAAATTTCAAGGCGGACATTGCCTATCCGGGGCAGAAATATCCCCAGATCTCCGAAGCGGTGGCTACGGTTCACATTGAGAGAGTGGATCGGGCCTCTCTGGCGGTGACCGTTGAGGTCAATATCATTTGTCTGCTTAAAGTACATGCCGTCAAAATGAGCGTTCTGCTCGTTATTGGGGTCTGCCTCTGTGGGCGAGAGAGTTTTTGCAGTGTCGCACATCTCTGCCATCCACATAAGATG
>JAZORJ010000107.1:0-8045 GCA_045656525.1 Faecousia sp.
AAGCGGCTGACCGAGGTCACCGGGGAAGATGCTTCCACCATTCACCGTCTTTTAGAATGTACCATTGACCCCACAACCGGTGACATGGTATTTTTGCGGGACGAGGCCAATCCTCTGAAAGCCGATGTGGTGATCGTGGACGAGATGAGTATGGTGGATGTTCTGCTTCTAGACAGTCTTTTGCGTGCGATCCCCAAGGGAAAACGGCTGATTTTTGTGGGTGACCCGGATCAGCTTCCCCCTGTCGGACCGGGCTTCCCCTTTGGCGATATGCTTCGAAGCAATGTGCTTCCCACCGTGCGCCTGACTGAGATCTTCCGGCAAGCACAGGAGAGTCTTATCGTCATGAATGCCCACCGGGTCAACAATGGCGAATTACCGGATCTGAAAAATGTAAAGAGCGACTTTTTCTTCCTTCCCTGCCGGTCGGAAGAGGAAATGCGGCAGACCGTTTCCGGGCTGTGTACCTCCCGTCTACCCCAAAAAATGGGCATCCCGGCATCGGAAATTCAGGTACTCTCCCCCACCCGCAAGGGCGGCGTTGGCACTACAATTCTAAACCAAGTCCTGCAAGGCTCCTTGAATCCCCCCGGCGGCGGCAAACGGGAACGACAGTTTGGAGATTTCACTTTCCGTGAGGGCGACCGGGTCATGCAGATCCGCAACAATTACGACATCATGTGGAAAAAATGTGACGGCAGTGCCGTGGGCACCGGCATTTTCAACGGTGACATCGGCATCATCACCTCCATCGATCCTCATATGGAAACCATGACCGTTGTATTTAACGACCGGGAAGCGGATTATGATTTCACCCAGCTGAACGAGTTGGAACCGGCCTACGCCGTTACCGTTCACAAAAGCCAAGGCAGTGAATACCGGGCGGTGGTTCTGTGCGCATGGAGCGGCTCTCCCTATCTTCTGAGCCGAAGTGTGCTGTACACCGCCATCACCCGGGCAAGAGAGCTGCTGATCATCGTAGGCAGAGCTGAAACTGTGGCCGCTATGACAGAAAACGCAAAGCGTGGCCGTCGCTATACCGGCCTGAAACTGCGTTTACAGGAGAAAGCATGATGGGTATATTAGACTGGCTGTGGCAGCTTCTGTTCCCACCCAAATGTCTGCTGTGCAGAAAAGTATTGCAGGACGAGGAGCTGGATCTATGCCAAGCTTGCCGGGTGGACGGCCCGGAATGTACAAATTTCCGAAAAAAGCTTCCCTTTATTGACAGTTGGGTAGCCATTTGGTATTATGAAGACAATGCCAGATTCAGTTTGCTGCGCTATAAATTCCGGGGCATGCGAAGCTATGCCCAAGGCTATGGCCGGCTGCTGGCTATGAAGCTGCTGGAAGCGAAGGCTGAGGGATTTGACCTGCTCACATGGGTGCCTACCAGTCCTCTGCGTAAGCTTTTTCGGGGTTACGACCAAGTGGAATTACTGGCGCAATGGGTTTCTCAGGAGTTGGGCGTGGAGCCCACACCTCTTTTGAAAAAGATCCGCCATAACCGACCCCAGTCCGGTATCGTGGGCGATGCCCAACGGCGAGCCAATGTGCTGGGTGCGTATCGGGTGGAAAATCCGGAGCTTCTCCGTGGAAAACGCATCATCCTGTTGGACGACATCATTACCACCGGCGCAACCGCCGGAGAATGCGCCCGCATTCTGCTGACCGCCGGGGCGAAAGAAGTTCATTGCGGTGCTGTGGCGGTAGCCCGGCATCAGGCAAACAATAAAGTTAGGTGAATGTTATGCAATTATTATCTCACGACCTGGGTGTGGACCTGGGCACTTCCAATGTTTTGATTTATGTGGACGGCAAAGGTGTTGTCGTCCGGGAACCTTCTGTGGTGGCTGTGGATAAAAACACCGGCAAGATCATTCAGGTGGGCTCTGCCGCCCGGAATATGCTGGGTCGGACCCCCGGCAATGTGGTGGCGATGCACCCGTTAAAAGACGGCGTCATCTCCGACCATGAAATGACGGTGCAGATGCTCCGGGAGCTGTTCAAGGAAGCTGCCAAGACTTCCCTGTTTGCGCCGAAGCCCCGGGTGGTCATCAGCGTGCCCAGCGGTGACACAGAAGTAGAAGAAGGCACGGTGATCAACGCCGCCATTGAAGCCGGCGCCCGTCGTGTTTATCTGATTGAAGAACCCTTGGCCGCCGGCATGGGCGCAGGACTTGACCTGCGGTCTCCCAAGGGCCATATGGTTGTCAACATCGGCGGCGGCACAACGGATGTGGCCGTGCTTTCTTTGAACGGTGTAGCGGTTTCCTCCTCCATCAAGGTCGCCGGCAATGCCTTTGACGAGGCCATCGGCCGTTATGTCCGTCAAACCCACGAGGTGCTCATCGGTCAGGCAACGGCCGAGGATGTAAAAATCCAAATCGGTTCGGTCTTTCCCCGGGAAAATGTGAGCTACACCGTTAAGGGCCGGGATGTGAACTCCGGCGTACCCAAGGAAGCTACGCTGTTCTCTGACGAAATCCGTAAGGTTCTGCAGCGGCCTGTGCGCAGCATTACCGAGGAAGTGATGTCCGTGCTGGATATGACCTCTCCGGAGCTGGTCAGCGACATTGCCGAAACCGGCATCACCCTCACCGGCGGCGGCAGCCAGCTGTGGGGCATGGACAAGCTGCTGACCAAGGCAACGGGTATTATGTGTACCCTTGCCGACGACGCCGAATCCTGCGTAGCCTACGGCTGCGGCAAGAGCCTTGCATGGATCAACCACATGCAGGAAGGCCCCATCAACATCGCCAGAAAGCGTATCATGCGTGGATAAGAAAAGAGCCTGCAAAAGCAGGCTCTTTTCATTTTACTTCAATCCCTACAATCCGGGCGTGGGCGGCATCATAATACTCCGGCCGGGCGGTGTACTGCTGCCCCGGTTGCAGAGAAAACAGATGGGCAGAAAAGGCCTTTCCGCCCAAATAATAGTCCCCTGACTGCACATACTGCTTGTACCACACCGTGACATGCTCCATCGTCTGGGATTCCCGGTTGACAAGGGTAAGCTGCGCTCCCAGCCCCACATAATCGATCCGCTCCCGGGACAGTTCCTGCGTACCCCAGCGAACCGTCAGCTCCCTGCAATCCGGAATCTTCTCCGAATTGCAGGTTTTTCTGTTGAATTCCAGCACCAAACAGCGGCTCTTCGGTGGCAAACGGTATGCAAAGAAATACAACGCCCCCTCCGGGGTATCCACTGCAACGGCAGCAAACGCAATCATTCGGTCTGTGGGATTGTAAATCATCAGCGCAGCCACATCTTCCACGAAATCACCGCTTCCGTCCTCCCAGTACCGCCCCTGATAGCTCCGCAAACCCTCAGCGATCAATCCACTATCCGGCAAGGTGAGGGGAAATTGCATGGTTTCAGGATGCTTTTGGGCCGCCGCCGCGGTATTGACGGAGGATGGGGATACATTTGCCGCTTTTGTGTCCGTGCATCCGCACAGTGTCCCCGCCACAGCTAAAATCCCCACGATTTTAAGCCATCCGAACCTTCTTCCCATTGCCCGTTTTCCCCCTGCGTAAAATGTATTCGCATTATAAAAAACGAGTGCTGACTCTTTCAAGGGAAACGCCGTGTATTCTGCGATTGTGTCCAATAAAATCATCGACAAAATAAAGGTAAATGCCTAATAGTGGCAATTTTTACGGATTTTTTCTACGATAAAATCTTTATTTTGTGGACATTCTAGTTCTGGGGTGATGGCGCAATAATGGTTGGCTTTAAAAAATATTTCATCTGGCTGCTGCCGCTGGTTTTGTTCTTGACAGGCTGTTGCCGCATTTTTCGCAGTCCGGACGCTGTCCCCTACCGTGTGATAACCCAAGTCCAGATCCATTACCAAAACGGCACGCTGAACAGTCAGCGGCAGTTTTTCCGGGAAGAAAACATCCGCAACATTGTTGCTTATCTTCGCTATATCGACCCCTACGGAACGCCCAAAGAAGATCCCGAACAGGTAGATGGGCGTATTTTTGATATCCAAGTTATTTACTCCGACGGAAGCCTGCGCCGGTATGAGCAGCGTGCTGACCGGTATATGCGTATAAACGGTGGCCCATGGAAAGAGATCGATCCGCAAAAGGCCCTGACCCTCATTGGCCTTTGGAGCATGATGCCCGGTGACCCGGTACCGGCCAAGGAAACGCACATTCCGCCGCTGATCCGGCCGCAGATATAAAAATCAGTCCCCTCTTCCGAGGGGGCAAAAAAGAATGTAGGGGCGGCAATCTGCCGCCCGCGGGCGAGTAATAGTCGCCCCTACATATTCGTTGTACTTTTTTACGTCGTCTTATAGCCGCAGCACTGGCCGTCATCGGCTTGCCGGTCGCAGCCGTTGGGGGCGAACTGGGCAGCCGGGAAGGGAATCCGGGAGAACATCTCACAGGGATCCTCCGTGCAGCCGGGGGCATCGCAGCATTCCTTGGTGGGGATCGCATAGTCCAGCACCGGAACGATCAGCTGGGCATCCCGTTCCAGACGGATGATGGAGAACTGACCCAAGGTGACATACAGCCGCTTGCTTTCCCCGGAAATCACCAGCTCATCGTCAAAGGACTGACAGATGGGGCCGGGTAATTGCAATGCGCCGTCGTCACGGCACTTGCACTCGCATACATCCCGCACCTTGGAGCTGAGAACCATGGGGTCCAGCACCTCCACCACTGCTGTGGGACGGTTGGCATAGATACGGGTAGGACCGTCCGGGCCGCAAAGTCGAGTATCGGAACGGTAGATATGGGCGCGGCTGTCCTCTCCGCAGAGTACCGCCCGTTTGGTAAATACCGCTACACCGTACAGCGCCGCCGGGCGGGCTGCACCGATGGTGGCATCCGCCAGAATGCGGTAGTAGAAGGTCACATCGATGCAGTAGTGGTTGCGGTCAAAGGCCACAGGCTCCACATCGATATAGGTGTACAGTAATTCCGCGCACCGCACCTTGGCGCAGGTGGCAGTATCCAAAAGTGCTTGGGAACCCTTGGTCAAGTAGACCCGCAGGTCCTCGATGCAATCCTTATCACGGCAGCTGTCCGTGATCTTCCGGGTGTGAATGGACATGGCCTGCCGTAAATCATTGGGATCACAGCGCAGGGTGTCCTGACATTGTTCAGACATATGGATACCTCCCGTCAAAAAATAGGAAGAAGCAAAATGCTTACAGGACAGTTTATGCATTCTTTTCCGGGAAGTGCAAACCGGGCAGAATTTCGGCTTGCCTTTCTGCATATTTTGCGGTAGAATAAAGAAAAAAGGAGGTGGCGCAACATGTACGAAAATCTGACAATGGAAACATCTCAGCAAATCGCAGAGCTGTTCAAGGCCTTCGGGGATACCACCCGGGTGCGGATTCTATGGCTGCTGCTGAACAACGAGCAATGCGTAGGAAGCATCGCACAGGCACTGGACATTTCCCAGAGCGCCATTTCCCACCAGCTGCGGATATTAAAACAAATGCACCTGATCAAAGTCCGCCGGGACGGCAAAAACGCTCTCTATTCTCTGGCAGACGACCATGTCCGCACCATCTTGCAGATGGGTTTGGAGCATATTATGGAATAAAAGAACAGCCCGACAGATGTCGGGCTGTTTGCTTTTTATTACAGTTCGCAGTTGCCTACGGTTCTGGGGAAGGGCAGGACATCCCGGATGTTGCCCATACCGGTCAGGTACATGACGCACCGCTCGAAGCCCAGACCGAAACCGGCGTGACGGGCAGAGCCGTATTTCCGAAGATCCATATAGAAGCCGTAGTCCTCGGGCTTCATGCCCAGTTCCTCGATACGGTTCTTCAAAATCTCGTAATCGTCCTCACGCTGGCTGCCGCCGATGATCTCGCCGATACCGGGTACCAGACAGTCCATAGCTGCAACGGTCTTTCCGTCGGGATTCAGCTTCATATAGAAAGCCTTGATCTCCTTGGGATAGTCAGTAACGAAGACAGGACGCTTGAACACCTGCTCGGTGAGGTAACGCTCGTGCTCCGTCTGCAAGTCGCTGCCCCAATGAACAGGATAGTCAAACTCGTCGTTGTGCTTTTCCAGAATCTCGATGGCCTCGGTGTAGGTGACCCGGCCAAAGTCGGAATTCACCACATGGTGCAGCCGTTCCAGCAGACCCTTATCCACAAAGTTATTGAAGAACTCCATTTCCTCGGGAGCGCGCTCCAACACATAGGAAATGATGTACTTGATCATATCCTCAGCCAGTTCCATATCGTCCTGCAAGTCAGCAAAAGCGATTTCCGGCTCGATCATCCAGAACTCAGCGGCATGCCGGGTGGTGTTGGAGTTTTCGGCACGGAAGGTAGGGCCAAAGGTGTAGATGTTGCGGAAGGCCATGGCGAAGGTCTCGCCATTGAGCTGACCGGAAACGGTCAGGTTGGTGGGCTTGCCGTAGAAATCCTGAGTAAAATCGATGGTGCCGTCCTCATTCTTGGGAACGTTGTTCAGATCCAAAGTGGTGACCTGGAACATCTCGCCTGCGCCCTCGCAGTCGGAACCGGTGATCAGGGGTGTGTGGACATACACAAAGTCCCGTTCCTGGAAGAACTGGTGGATGGCCATGGCTGCCAGAGAGCGCACACGGAACACAGCCTGGAAGGTGTTGGTCCGGGGACGCAGATGGGTGATGGTACGCAAAAACTCCATGGAGTGACGCTTGGGCTGCAAGGGGAAATCACCGGTGGAAGCGCCTTCCACAGTAACGGTGGTTGCCTGCAACTCAAAGGGCTGCTTGCTCTCGGGAGTCAGCACCACAGTGCCCTTGATGATCAGGGCCGCACCGATGTTGATCTTGGAGATTTCCTGAAAATTCTCGATGGTATCGTTATAAACCACCTGAATGGGATTAAAGTAAGTGCCGTCGGACAGCATGATGAAGCCGAACTGCTTAGACGGGCGGCGATTGCGCACCCAGCCGCCAACCTCAATTTCCTGACCGGCATACTTTTCGGTGTTCTTATAGAGTTCACGAACAGTGATCAAATCCATAATTCATTCCTCACTTGCTGAAAATATAGATAAGTATACGCCAATTGGGCGAATTTTACAAGAGGGAAGTTGCATTTTTTGGCAAAATATCAAAACTGCGCCACATGAACTTCCGCGCCGGCGGTCTCAATACGCTCCAACACCAGCTCCTCACAGCCGGTATCCGTCACCAAAATCTGCCCATCGCTCACACCGCAGATGTGGGAAAAACCCACCCTGCCGATTTTCCGGTGGTCAGCCACGATAATGGTCTTCTGCGCCCGGGCAATCATGGTGCGGTCAATCATGGCTTCATCCGCGTGATAGGTGGTGATGCCGTGCTCCGGATGCACGCCATCCACCGACAGAATGCTCCACTGAGGCTGGTAACGGCTGAGCTGTTCCAGCGCATCGCCGCCGTAGGTAAACCCGTAGTTGGCGTTCAGCTCACCACCCAGCAAAATCAGACGCATATCCGCCTGATGCGCCAAATAGTTTGCCACCGCCAAAGAATTGGTGACGATATTCAGATTTTTCCGCAGGCTCAGCACCTCCGCCACGGCCATGGTGGTCATGCCGGAATTGATAAACAGAGTGTCCCCGTCCTTAATATAGGACAGCACCGCTTCGGCAATAGCCCGTCTTCCCTGCCCCACCGGTGCAACCGGACTTGTCCAGCCCTCGGTGGGTTTTACCTTACGCACCGCACCGCCCTGAATGCGGTCCAGCTGGCCTTCTGCCGCCAAGGTGTCCAAATCGTTGCGGATGGTCGCCGGAGTTGCGCCCAGCCGCTGACTGAGCTCCGCCACCTGCACGATGCCATCCCGGTTCAGTTGTTCCAGAATGGTCTGCCGGCGGATGTCGATTTTTAACTTACCCGTCGCCATACTTACAGTGCCTTATTGTTCAGCCGCTCGCCCACGGCTCCGCCGGGATGGATCAGAGCAAACTGCTCTGCCTGATAGCCGGTCTCCTCGATCACCGCTGCCTGCAAAGCATGGAAGATCATGCACAAAGAAGTGGTGGAAGTAGTACCCTGTGCGTTCCACTTGTCGGTTTCC
>JAZORJ010000108.1:0-18159 GCA_045656525.1 Faecousia sp.
CCCTTTCCCGGGCGATAGCGGGGTCGTTTTTTATTCTATTCAGCAGCAACTGCTTTCAAAATTTCAATGGCCTGTTTCAGCTGCTCCATGGGGATGTTCAGCGCGGGCAAAAGGCGGATTTTGGTTTTGGCCGTCAGTGCCAGCACGCCCTTTTCAATGCAGGCGTTGACCACTTCCTTGGCGTTTTTCGTGGTTTGAATGCCGATCATCAGACCCAAAACGGTGACGCTTTCAATGCCGGGCGCACCCTGCAAAGCAGAGAAAATGTATTCGCTTTTGCGGCGCACATCTGCCAAAAGAGTATCATCTATACGGGAGACAATGCTTACCGCACCGGCACAGCACACGGGATTGCCGCCGTAGGTGGAGCCGTGGTCGCCGGGACCCAGAACAGACTGCACCTTTTCGCCCAGCAGCGCGGCACCGATGGGCAGACCGCCACCCAGACCCTTTGCGGTGGAAACAATGTCGGGGGAGATGCCAAAATGCATGTAGGAGTAGAATTCACCGCTGCGGCCGTTGCCGGTCTGGACTTCGTCCACGATCAGGGGAATGTCCTGCTCCTTACACAGCTTTTCTGCGGCACAGACAAATTCCTTTTCAAGGGGCAGCACGCCGCCCTCGCCCTGTACACACTCGAACATCACAGCCGCCGGCTTGACGGTGTTTACCGCTTGGGCAAGCGCGTCGATATCATTGGCCGGCACATGGACAAAGCCGGGAGTCAGGGGCTGGAAATACTTGTGGAAATGATCCTGCCCGGTAGCGGCCAAGGCGGTCAGCGTCCGGCCGTGGAAGCTGTTGACCAAGGTGATAATGGTGTAGTGATCCGCGCCTTTTTTCTCCGCGGAATATTTTCTTGCCACCTTGATGGCACATTCATTGGCCTCTGCACCGGAATTGCTGAAAAATACCTTTTTCATTCCGGTTTTTTGACACAGCAGCTGCGCCAGCTTTGCACCGGGCTCGGTGTAAAACAAATTGGAAGCATGCTGTAATTTCATAGCCTGTGCAGTAATTGCCTGCACCCAAGCATCATCGGCAACGCCAAAGGAATTAACACCGATGCCGGAAGTCAAGTCGATATATTCCTTGCCGCCGGTGTCGGTGAGGATACAGCCCTTGCCGGATACCAGCTCCACCGGGAAACGGCTGTAAGTACCGGCCACATATTCTTTATCCAGAGAAATAATGCTCATAGAATCAACCTTTCGTAATATAGCACCCATATTATATATCTGCGCAAAGATTTTGTCAACGCAGGCATGCGGTGCAAAAAATAGGGCCGCAGTTGCGGCCCTTGCTTTTAGATTGTACCGGTGACCATCAGAGTGGCGATGCCGGGAGTCAGCGTATAAGCACCGGTGACGGGATCTTGGGTGTAGGTTGCGGCGGGGACGGTAATCTGCCCGGGAACGGTTGTGAACAGACCGGTGGCCGGATTGTAGTTATACTGCACGCCCTCTGTCCAGGTTGTGCCGTTAAAGGTGACCACCAGATCCGTCAGAATGGGATCAAAGGTGTCGCTGATGGCGGCATTGTCAGTGGCAACCACAGCTTCGTTGCCGGTGTTCTGGATGAGGAAGGTATAAGTCACCCGATCATTGTCAACCACCGGGTTAGGGGAGATGGACTTGGTGATATTCAAAAGAGGTGCGGCAGTTCCTGTAACAGTTTCCGTAGCTGTGACCGGGGCGCTCAGGCCGTCACCGGTAACGGTGACAGTATTGACGATGGTGCCGTCGGCGGTGGGGTCGGCAAATTCATTGGCTCGTGCCTGATATACCAGCACCAGATCGCCCCCGGCAGGGATAGTCAGTCCGGTAACCACCAGAGGAGGCCCAGCGGTGACAGCAGGTGCCGGTTGGGGAACGCCGTTGATGAATAATGTGGCTGAGCCGGCTTCATAGGTCAGCGGATATACGGTGGTGCCGCCGAAATCATAGCCGCCCAGATCGTCAGTGACAGTCAGCCCCGCAAGAGGGACGGTGCCTGTGTTGCGCAGGGTCACCACATAGGTGACCAGCTCGCCGGGAGCATAAGTGCCCTCCACAGCGGTTTTGGTGGCGGCCAGCACATCCAGAATTTCGCCGTAGGCGATGTTGGAATTGGTGCTGGTGCCGTTGTAGGTCAGGGTCGCTTGGTTGGAAAAGATAGCCATAAGATACCTCCTGCATTGTCTTACCGGTTTCCCGGCAATTCAGTCTATGCCTATATGACAGAAAATGTCAAAGCAGGGAGATATCGGTGGAGGGAATCATTCCGGGAAAAATTCCCGAAGTGCTTGGAAATACCCCTCCTGATCCAATAAATAGGACAGGCCGTGGCCGGCACCGGGCACGGTGACCAATCGCTTTTTGGCGGTGCAGGCATCGAAGTTTTCCTGACTCATGGAGCAGGGGACAAAACGGTCGTCCAGACCGTGGAAGAATATGACCGGCACGGAAATGTGGGGTGCGGCCTCCAAAGCGGAGTAGCTTTCCGGATCAAAGCCGCCGTAGAGCATTGCGCCCAGCCGCACAAAGAAATAGCTGAGTCGGGGCGGCAGTTTCATTTTGCGGATAACATCCTGAATGATCGCTTTTGCGGTGGAAAAACCGCAGTCAGCCAATACACCCACCACATTGGGCGGCAGGGGACGGCTGGCGGCCATCAGCACAGTAGATGCGCCCATGGAAATTCCCGTAAGTATGATTTTGCAGTCCGGGCCGAAGCGGTTTACGGCATATTCTACCCAACTCAGACAGTCCCGGTGCTCCCGGATGCCGAAGGTGATGACTCTGCCGTCGCTGTCGCCGCAGGCACGCTGATCCACAATCAGTGCGCTTCTGCCCAGAGCAAAACAGCGTTGCACGCCGCCGGAAAGATCCCGCTCTGCATGACCCCGATAGCCGTGGAACATCAGCTCGATGGGTGCGCCGGGGGTGTATTCATAGTATTTGGCGTAAAGAGTCAGCCCGTCAAAGGATTTGATGGACATTTTCTCACAAGGCAGAGCCCGTGTTTGACGGGTCCACTGGGTCATGATGTCACGAAAAGGCTCGTAAATTGCGCCTTTGGGGATGTCGATATATTCCGGGTCGACATGCTTGGGCTTGAGGTTGTAAAATGCCATGCGAAAGCATACAAAAGCCGTGCCCAAAATCAGAAGGGCGATCAGCACCAACAAAAAAATAAAAATATCCATAGGATGCTCCTAAAAACATTGATAAGACAATTATAGCACCATAGGTCGTCTGATTGCAAGAGGCGGAAAAGAACAAAATATCTATTGCATTAAGGATGGATCCATTGAAATCACCGAGCCGATGCTGCGCTTTTATGACATCGATATGCGCTACACCAGTGAACCCGGCGCATTTTGGGTCTATATCGGCCCGGACAGCGACACCGAAAATAAGGCGCAGTTTTATTACAAAGAGGCTGTCGACAACTGATTTTTTCGGTAAAAAGCAAGAAAACGGATGCAGTAGTTGATTATTTGCAATGTAGAATATAGTTTTTGCCATTTACATTTCAAAAAATTCGCTGTATAAAGAGTACATAAGCAATTACGAAAATTGCTCACATTTCTATAAAGGAGAACGGTAAATATGAAGAAACTGAACGTTGCCATTATTGGCCAGGGCAGAAGTGGCTGTAACATCCACGGCAAGTATTTCCGTAGCGAGAAGAACCAATTTTACACTGTGAAATATGTTGTGGATGCAGATGCCTACCGCAGAGAAAAGGCTGAGAAGATTTATCCCGGCTGTAAGGCCTTTGAAAAGTACACCGATCTGTACCAATTTGATGATATCGATCTGGTTGTCAACTCCACTTACTCCGAAATGCACGGTCCTGTTACCAAGGAGCTGCTGCTCCATGGCTTTAATGTGCTGGTGGAAAAGCCCTTCGCCCGTACCCGTTACGAGTGCGACGAGCTGATCAAGATCGCAAAGGAAAAGAATCTGGTTCTGGCTGTGTTCCAGCAGTCTTTCCTGGCACCTTTCTGCCAGTTTGCTTATGACCTGATTAAGTCCGGCAAGATCGGCCGTATTGTTCAGGTTGACCTGCGTTACAACGCATTCTCCCGTCGTTATGACTGGCAGACTCTGCAGAAGAAGTGCGCCGGCGGCATTTACAACACCGGCCCTCACCCCATCGGCATCGGTCTGGGCTTCCTGGACTTCTCCGATGAGACTCAGGTGGTTTACAGCAAGCTGGAAAATGCCCTCAGCAGCGGCGACAGCGATGACTACGCAAAGATCCTGCTGACTGCCCCCGGTAAGCCCCTGGTTGACATCGAGGTTAGCAGCATTGATGCATATTCTCCCTACAACCTGAAGATTCAGGGTACCCGTGGTACATTCAAGTGCACCACCAAGGCTGGCGAAATGACCTACATCCTGGACGAAGAGAATCCCGAGATTCCTGTGCAGGAAGACACCCTGAGAGATCCCAACGGCGATCCCATGTACTGCAACATTCCTCTGAACAAGCGCACCGAAACATTTGATTTCACCGGTGACGCATTCGATAAGGGTTGCGGCGACCTGTACGAGTCCCTGTACAACAAGATCGTGAACGGCACTCCCATGTTTGTTACTCCTGAGATCGCAGCAAAGGTTATCTCTGTTATCGAGACTGTGCACGCTCAGAACCCCATGCCCATCAAGTTCTAAATTACATAATAAAAAACCACGGCTCAGCCGTGGTTTTTTTAATTCATCGTGCCATCTGCCCGCTCGAAAAGTGTGCCAATGCGACTGCGTAAGGCGATGGCTTCCGGGGTGTTCTGCGTACCCTCGGTGTCGATCCACCGGGCGGAAGCCGCTTGGGCATCTTTCAGGGTTTGCAGATCCATACTTAGATTGGCTACCCGGAAGGTGGGCAGGCCGGACTGCCGGGAGCCGAAGAAATCGCCGGGGCCCCGCATTTTCAGATCCTCTTCCGCAATTTTAAAGCCATCCGTGGTTTTGCACAGAGCCTTCAAACGGGCAAGGGTTTCTCCATTGCGGTTGTGGCTGGTGAGGATGCAGTAGCTTTGATGTCCGCCCCGGCCCACGCGCCCCCGAAGCTGGTGTAGCTGGCTCAGACCGAACCGGTCGGCATCTTCAATTACCATCAGGGTTGCGTTGGGTACATCCACGCCCACCTCGATAACGGTGGTTGCCACCAAAACATCCGCTTCTCCCTTGGCAAAGGCGGCCATGGCGGCCTCTTTTTCCGCGCCCTTCATCTGGCCGTGGATCAGCATGATCCGCAGGTCGGGAAAAACGGTTTTTTGCAATGTATCCGCCCAAACCGTGGCGGCCTTAATGCCCAAGTCTTCGTTTTCTTCCACTGCCGGGCAGACCACAAAGCACTGATGCCCTTCCTGCACCTGTTTCCGAATGAAGGCATTGATCCGGGCACGATAGGATTCATTCACAAGGAAAGTGTCCACACTTTTCCGCCCGGGAGGCAGCTCGTCAATGATGGAAACTTCCAGATCGCCGTACATCAGCAGAGCCAGCGTTCTGGGAATGGGAGTAGCAGACATCACCAGCAGATGGGGGTCGCTGCCCTTGGCGGACAGCTTTGCCCGCTGACCCACGCCGAAGCGGTGCTGCTCGTCCGCAATGACCAGACCGAGCTTTGCAAATTGGGTGGTGTCGGAGAGCAGCGCATGGGTACCAATGGCAAGGTCAATTTCCCCGTTTTCCAAAGCGGTGCGGACCAAGCTTTTCTGTTTCGGCGTCATCGAACCCGTAAGCAGGGCAGCACGAATCCCCATAGGCGCAAAAAGCTTAGATAAGGAATGGTAGTGCTGTTCCGCCAAAATCTCCGTGGGTGCCATCAGAGCGGCCTGATGGCCGTTTTGGATGGCGAGATAGGCCGCCGCAGCAGCCACCATGGTCTTGCCGCTGCCCACATCGCCTTGAACCAGCCGATTCATGGGTGCGCCGGAGGCAAAGTCGTGGAGGATTTCGTCAATTGCCCGTCTTTGAGCTCCCGTAAGAGCAAAGGGCAGGCATTGGCAGAAAGGATTCAAATCCAGATTTGTATATGGGGTTGTTTTTTTCTCCGACCGGGCGGTACGCATCAGGGACAGCCCGGCAGAGAATACGAAAAATTCCTCAAAAATCAGCCGTTTTTTCGCCATCTCCGCCTCGGCCATATTGGCCGGCTCGTGAATGGCATAGTATGCCCGGTCTGCATCCAGAATACCAAATTCCCGGCGTACCGATTCCGGCAAAATTTCCGCCGGAGTGTCGCAGATGGCCAATGCCTGCCGCACAGCTTTCAACATGGCGGCGTTGGAAAGACCGGCGGTCAGGGGATAGATGGGCAGCACCCGACGGGTGGTCACCGGCTGGGACTCCATGGATTCGAACACAGGATTTGTCATGCTGTAACCCACAAAGTCTCCCGTCAATGTGCCGTAAAAAATGTACTCCTTGCCGTATTGCAGCTGCTCTGCGGCAAATTTGTTGTTGAAAAAGGTCAGGGTCAGCCGGGCGGTGTGATCGGCCACCTGTACCTTTGTCAGATCCAGACCCTTGCGGATGTGGGCGGTGCGGGGGGTGTTCATCACCATGGCTTTAAAGCAGGCAGGCACATCCACTTCCATTTTCTCAATGGGCAGAATTTTCGTGCGGTCTTCGTAGCCTCTGGGGAAGTGGCAGATCAGATCGCCCAAGGTAAAAATATTCAGTGCGGCAAAACGCTTTGCCATCGTCGGGCCAACGCCTTTTAGTATGGTAATGGGGTCAGTTAATCTTGCCATGGTGTTCACCTCCCGTCGTTGTAATAAATGTTACGTTGCGGCTTCTTGGATTTTCTGCGCCAGAGCGCAGTCTTTTTCATAGGGGCAAGAGCCGAAATTGCAGTCCACATCGGTGATTTCGCCATCTTCCAATGTGACTGCCACCATCCGGCTGGCGTCCATACAGCGGCAGTAGCCGCTTAAAAATACTTCTTTTTCCATATTACCCCTCCATTATGCACAGGCCCATGGGAGCGAGGGTTACCCAATTGGGGGCGGTGGATTCTGCGTTGTAACCGAATACCATGCTGCCGGAAATATCCCAGTCCTCATTGCTTAGGTTTACATAACATCTAAGGCTTTTTCCGGCATATTTCCGGGTAAAGCCGATTCTTTGATCCTGGGCATGGAAGAAGCGGATATCGCCTAGACGCAAGACTTCACAATCCTGTCTGAGCATGCCCAGCTTCCGGAACCAGTCAATCAATTCCTCGTTTTCTCTGCCCCAAGGGTAGGTGGGCCGGTTAAAAGGATCGTTACAACCCTCCATTTCCGCTTCGTCGGCATAGTAGATACTGGGACTGCCGGGGAGGGTGTATTGCAAAAATGCTGCCAAATGCAGCCGCTCCAAAGCGATCTTTTTCTGCTCCGGTGAAAGTCGACGGCTTGCCTTTTCTTCCCGACTGCCTTCAAAATCCTCCACGAGAGCCGTCAAAATCCGAGGGCTGTCATGGGTGCCCAGCAGATTCATGTTGCTGAGCAAAACCTCGGGAGGATAATTTTCTGCGATGGACATCACCGTTTCTTTCAGTCCCCGGCCGTCGTCCTGACCCCGGAGGAAATGCAAAATGGCGGTGCGGAAAGGATAGTTCATGACGCTGTCCAATTCCCCGTCTGCAAAATAACGGCGGCGTTGGCCGTAGGCACACTTATTAGACGCGTCTTCCCACACTTCGCCCATCAAAAGCGCATCCGGCTTCAACTGGCGAATGCGTTTTTTCAGCAGCACCAGAAATTCGTTGGGCAGCTCGTCCGCTACATCCAGCCGGAAGCCGTCGCAGCCGGCAGCCAGCCAATGGGCCACCACGCTGTTTTCCCCGGTGATGATATAATCCACAAATTTGGGATCCATTTTGTTCACCGTTGGCAAGGTCTCAAAGCCCCACCAAGCGTGGTAGCTGTCCGGCCAACTTTTGAATTGGTACCAGCTGTAATAGGGAGAATCCTGTTTGCAGTAAGCGCCGTTGCCGCCAAAAGTCCCCTCTTTGTCGAAATACAGGCTGTCCGAGCCGGTATGGGAATACACCCCGTCCAAAATCACCTTGATGCCCCGTGCATGGGCGGCATCGCACAAGGCCCGGAAGTCCTCCATCGTGCCCAGCATGGGGTCGGGGGTCATATAGTCACCGGTGTCATACCGATGGCTGGAAAAGCTCTTGCTGATGGGATTCAGGTAGAGAATGGTAGTGCCCAAAGAGGCAATGTAGTCCATTTTCTCCGTGATGCCCCGGAAATTTCCACCGAAGAAGTCGTTGTTCAGGATTTCGCCCTTGGCGTTGGGTCGCCAATCCACTTCTTCGTTCCAATTTTCGTGAATGGTGAAGGGTTCCAGCTTTCCGGTCAGGTCACATTCTCCGACTTTGCAGAACCGGTCGGGGAAAACCTGATAAATGATGGCTCCCTTTGACCAATCCGGTGTGTGGAAGTCATCGGGGATGCAGCTGAGCTGCCATTGGGCTCCGTCTTCCATATTGGTGTCGTCGCCGTATTTGAACAGGCGGAAGCCGCCGTCACGGGTGGTGATATAAAAATGATAGAAATACAGACCGGGATCGTCTATGGAAAAATCCCCAGTGTAGATATGGTAAGCACCGCATTGCTCCCCAAGGGCCATGGGCACAGCCTGCGCCAAAGAGCCGTCCTGATGGCACAAAATACATTCCACCTTCGTGGTGGGGACGGTTTCGGGGATGTGAATATGCAGTTTACAGACCTGCCCGGGCACCAGCGTGCCGAAGGGATCCTTAAAGACAGGCAATTTGCTGTCAAACAAAATACGCATAGACGACTCCTACATGTGTAATAAAAAAATTATACACCATTTCAACCCCAAATGGAAGAGGTAAAAATGGCATGAAAAAACTCCCTCCAAGGAAAACTCGGAAGGAGATATTTTCAGAGAAATCAGGCCAGCTTGTTCAGCTTCAGAGTCATGGCGCTCTTCTTGCGGGCTGCGTTGTTCTTGTGCAGCAGACCCTTGTTGACAGCCTGGTCAACAGCCTTGATGGCAACCTGATAAGCAGCCTCGGCCTCAGCCTTGTTGCCGTTAGCCAGAGCAACGTCGTACTTTTTCAGGTTGGTCTTCAGAGCGGACTTGTTTGCCTTGTTCTTCTCGTAAGCGATCTTGGAAGAAATGACATCCTTCTTAGAGGACTTAATGTTGGGCATCGTGTTACACCTCCTTGTTGCATAATCTCATACATTTTTACATTATAGCGTGTAATTTCAATAAAATCAATCCCTATTTTAAAAAAATCCGGATTTTTTCTCAACCAGCTTGCGTCACTGTGAGTCGGTCCACAGATTGGCGTGGTACATTGTAGGGGCGAGCAGAGCTCGTCCGCTTATTGCGTATCGTCCTACGGTCGCGGACGGCCAATGGCCGCCCTTACATTTGTAGGAGAATCCTTGTACTTCTTGACAGGGTCAGGGAGGGCTATTGTGAAAAATAACAGTGCGAAAAAAGTGGAAAAAAGTCGAAGAAAGTCGAAAATAATTATGTAAACAAGGGGCAGAACACACCCCACTTTTTCCCCGAAAACCGCCTTGTGGAAAAAGCTGTGGAAAATGTGGAAAAGTCAATTCTATCAACGAAAAAACTCGGGGAAGGCCAGTTTGAGCCATGGGAAAAAACCGTATTTTTTCAAGAAAAAGTATTTCGAAAGTTGCGATAACTGCGTGTTACGGAAACGAAAATCAGGCAGGAATTACCATCCGATTTTTGCTGAAAAAGTTGGAAATTTTGAGAAAGCCCCCAGTAAAAAACAAGGAAGCAGGAAAGCCCTTCCATATTTTTTGGCAAAATTACCAAAAGCTTTCCGGGTATCATCTGATGCCAAATGGAGATACTGGAAACAAAGTCACTAGGAGGTTGCAAATGCAGGGAAAAGTAGAGATCTGCGGCGTAAACACAGCGAAACTCAAAACCTTGCCATCGGACCAAATGGAAGATTTGCTGAAAAAAGCCAGCGACGGGGACGAAAATGCCCGGCAGGCATTGATCGAGGGAAATCTCCGGCTGGTACTCAGCGTAATCCAGCGATTTGACAAGCGGGGGGAGAGCCCTGACGATCTGTTTCAGGTGGGGTGTATCGGCCTGATCAAGGCTATTTCCAATTTTGATCCCACGAAAAATGTAAAATTTTCCACTTATGGGGTGCCCATGATCGCTGGGGAAGTGCGTCGCTACCTCAGAGATAACAGCACGATCCGGGTGTCCCGATCCATCCGGGATGTGGCCTATAAGGTTTTGCAGTGCAAGGAAGCCATGCTCCTGCGGCTGGGCAGGGAGCCGACCTTGGAGGAAATAGCCAAGGAGGTGGATTTGCCCATAGAGGACATCAGTGAGGCCTTGGATGCCGTCTGTGCCCCGGTGAGCCTGTATGAGCCGGTGTATGCCGATGGGGGCGATCCCCTCACCGTGATGGATCAGGTGCGGGATACCAAGAACACCGAGGGCCATTGGATGGAGCATATCACCCTGCAAAATGCCTTCAACGCCTTGGGCAAACGGGAAAAGGAGATTCTTTCCCTGCGGTTTTACGACGGTAAGACCCAGATGGAGGTAGCGGACATGGTAGGCATATCCCAAGCGCAGGTATCCCGTTTGGAAAAGGGTGCAATTTCGGCCATGCGTAAAAGCGTGACAGTTTCGTAAAAGGAAAAAGCCTGCCGGATGGCAGGCTTTTTTGTCACATATTTGCTTTGATTACAGAAATCAGGATATCGCCGGCGACAACCCGGTCTTCGGCGGCAAAGCCGCCCCCGAAATTGTCGGAATACAGCACCTGTGCATTGGGCGGAAACTCGTCGTCACCCTCCCAGACTAAAATCTGCATCCGGTAGCCGCCGATGAAATCGAACTGAAAACCGGCATCGCCGTGATTGACGGCCGTAGCGCCCATTTTTTCACAGGCGGCTTTGAATGCGGCCAATCTGGTGCCGAATGTAAACGCCGCCCGGGTCAGCACCCGGCCTGTATAGGGCTTGATGTACAGCTCGCCCCAAGGCATTTCCCGGAATGTCAGCCATGTGCCGGTATCCTTTACAGCCTTGCCTTCCAGCAGGTAGCGCAAAAGAAAGGTTTGGGTTGGCAGAGGGGGGAGTTTGCCGCCATCCAACGCCCGGAGGGCATATTCCGGATGGGAAATGGCATAGTCCCGGCCCGTAAGGTTTACATAAAATTCTTTGCCGTCCCATTTTGCGCCGCTGCGTGCCGCCGCTTCCGCCGGGTCTAAATCCCGGAACAGATTTTCATAGTAGGAAAAAGGCACTTCTTCCTTGTGATTCTCAATTTGCATAGTATTTTCTCCTGTCGTGGATGTAGGGACCGGCGTCCTCGACGGTCCGCAATACCCTCCCCCGGGGGGAGGGTGGCCGAACGAAGTGAGGTCGGGTGAGGAATGGCGGCAGAACAGAGTACTGAAATAGGCCTATACAGCGGCAATTATCCAATATTACCGCCCGTATTCCTCATCCGTTTTCAAATTTGCCCAAGAATGGTCAAATTTGAATCCACCTTCCCCTCGGGGGAAGGTATTTATTCCTGTTTGCTGTTGGGGAACAGACTTGCATCAGTATGGGGAATGAAGCAGGCGGCGACAAAGGAATCCATGTAGCCGGGATAGGTGGACAGTTCCAGATAGGTCATGTTTGCGCCTACTTCGGCACATTTTGCGGTGGCCTCGTCGCTAATGACCATGGCGTAGGCGCCGGTCAGAGAGGAGTTGCCGATATAGCTGAATTTCTCCAATTCCACATCGGGAAGCATGCCGATGTTCACCGCGTTTTTCATGTTGATGCCCGAGCCGATACCACCGGCCACATACACATGGTCGATGCACTCCACGGTCATATCCACAGACTGCAACAGTGTGTCGATGGCGGAGAAGATCGCACCCTTGGCACGGATGAAGTTGTCAATATCCACCTCGTTGATGGATACCTCCCGTCCGGTTTCGGTTTCTTCGGGGAACGCCAGAATATAACGGCCCATGCCGTGCTGATCCCGGGCGACACGCTTGCCCTCCCGGACAAACAGACCCTTGGCGTTGATGATGCCACAGCGGTACAGCTCGGAAATAATATCAATAATGCCGCTGCCGCAGATGCCTACACACTTTTGCCCTGCGTCGCCAACGATGGTCAAAGTGGGCTCCATGGTTTCCTTGTCCAACACGCAGGCCTCCACCGCACCGTCGGTGGCCCGCATGCCGCAGGAAATGTCGCCGCCTTCAAAGGCAGGGCCGGCGGAGCAGGCGCAGGACATGAGGAAATCCCGGTTGCCAAAGACAATTTCACCATTCGTACCCAAATCGATAAACAGGCTCATCTCGTCCTTGTCCCAAATCAGGCTTGCCAGCGTGCCGGCGGTGATGTCGCCGCCCACATAAGAGCCGATGTTGGGAGCAATGATCACCGGAGCGAGAGGGTTGGCAGGCAGCTTCAAATCTCCGGCCAGAAGTCCCTCCCAGCCGAAAAAGCTGGGAATATAGGGATCCATCCGCACGGGATCAGCATTCACGCCCACCAGAAGGTGATTCATGGTGGTGTTTGCGCCCACGCTCAGGCGGACAATGCTCTCCAGTGTGATTTTTGCAGACCGGCACAGATTGCGGATAATGGGACTGAGGGTTTCGTCCACAATGGCTTTTTGCAGTTTTTCCTTACCGCCGGGACGGCTCTGTTCAATGATCCGGTTGATCACATCCGCACCATAGCGGATCTGTCCGTTACCGGAAGAACCCTTGGCCAAAATTTTGCCGTTTTCCATATCCACCAGCACCATGGTGACGGTGGTAGTGCCAATGTCGATGGCGCAGCCCACTAAGGCGGTATCACTGGGGTTGCATACTTCCATGCAACGGAAGGTATTTCCGTCCAGACGGCCTTTCACTGCCACAGTAAAATCAAATTCCCGCAGAGTTTCGGCCAGCTTGACCATGACAGGGTAAGGGATTTCCACCTTCTCCACACCGAAAGCATCCTGCACCGCCCAAGTCAGACGCTCAATGTCGGGCATAGTGTCATCCTCCGAGGGGGCGGACATGGTAAGCACAGCTGCGCGGTATGTATTGTTGAAGGCAATGCCGCTTTCTTTCAGCTCCTGCTGTGCGGTTTCGAAAATAGCAATTTCCTTGGGGCTGCTTAAATCCGCGGTTTTCATCCGGGATTGATAGGCGGAAGCAATGTCCGGCACCAGCACGGTACAGTCGCCTGTAACCTTGCAGTTACAGCTGAGCCGCCAGCCGGCGTCAAATTCCTCTTGGGAAATGTGCCGGGGAGGGATGGAATCCACATTGCCTTCCAGCAGCTTCACCCGGCATTTGCCGCAGGAGCCGTTGCCGGAGCAGGGAGCGTCGATGGCTACATTGCCCCGACGGGCCAGTTCCAGCAGATTGTCGCCGATGTTGGCATCCATCTCCACTGTGCCGGCACCCTCTAATTGAAAAATAACCTTAGCCATGGAAAAACCTCGCTTTTTCGCATTTTTCTCATTATAGCACAGAAAGTCAATGCTGACAAGAAAAAGCCTTCCCATATACCTTCCCCCGGGGGGAAGGTGTCTGCAAAATTGCACGCAATTTTGCAGACGGATGAGGAATGCGGGCAATAATGTCAGATGGTTGCCGTTGTATAGGCTTATTCCTGTGTCGTTTCTGCCGCCGTTCCTCACCCGTCTTTTTGCTTCGCAAAAATCCACCCTCCCCCCGGGGGAGGGTATAAAAAGGTGCGCCGTCTTACGACAGCGCACCGGAAAGATTATCTTATTTGCACAGCTCCTTGGCAACTTCCACAATGTGGTCAGCATCCAGACCGAACTGTTTCAGCAGGGGTACGGCAGGACCGGAGTGGCCGAACTCGTCGTTGACACCGATACGGCGGACGACGGTGGGGCACTTCTCGGCCAGCACAGCGGCAACCGCTTCGCCTAGGCCGCCGATGATGGAGTGCTCCTCGCAGGTGATGACCTTGCCGCACTTCTTGGCAGCGGCGAGAACCAGCTCCTCGTCCAGCGGCTTGATGGTGGCCATGTTGATGACCATGGCGTTGATGCCGGCCTCGGCCAGCATTTCACCGGCTTGGATGGCCTCGTAAACCAGCAGACCGTTGGCGATGATGGCCACATCCGTGCCTTCACGCAGAACCTCGCCCTTACCAACCTGGAAGTTGAAGCCTTCCTCGTGGAACTGAGGAATAGCCAGACGGCCAAAGCGGAGATAAACCGGGCCTTCCATCTCATAAGCGGCCTTCACGGCAGCCTCTGCTTCCACGCCGTCAGCAGGGCAGATGATGGTCATGCCGGGGATGGAACGCATGAGAGCGAAGTCCTCACAGCACTGATGGCTTGCGCCATCTTCACCAACGGAGATACCGCCGTGGGTAGCGCCGATCTTCACATTCAGATGGGGGTAGCCGATGGAGTTACGCACCTGTTCAAAGGCACGGCCGGCGGCGAACATGGCAAAGCTGGATGCGAAGGGCACCAGACCGACAGTGGACATACCGGCAGCGATGCACATCATGTTGCCTTCGGCAATACCGCAGTCAAAATGACGCTCGGGGAATGCTTTCTTAAAAACGGCTGTCTTGGTGGCACCTGCCAGGTCGGCATCCAGAACCACCAGATTTTCGTGTTCTGCGCCCAGCTTGGCCAGCGCCGCACCGTAGGCATCACGGGTTGCTACTTTTTTGATTTCTGCCATCTTATTTGCCCTCCAATTCTGCAAGAATTGCCTTCAATTCGGTCATGGCTACCTCATACTCAGCGTCATTGGGAGCCTTGCCGTGCCAGCCGGCATCGTTTTCCATGTAAGAAACGTCCTTGCCCTTGGTGGTGGACATCAAAATAGCAGTGGGCTGACCCTTGACGGTCTTTGCCTCGTTCATGGCGCTTTCGATGGCGTCGAAATCGTGGCCGTCAATGGCGATGGTGTGGAAGCCGAAGGCCACCAGCTTGTCGAAAATGGGGTAGGGACTCATGACATCGGCAATGTTGCCGTCGATCTGCAAGCCGTTGTTATCCACAACGACCACCAGATTGTCCAGCTTGTAATGGGCGGCGGCCATGCATGCTTCCCAAACCTGACCTTCCTGAATTTCACCGTCACCTAAGAGGGTGTAAACACGGAAATCCTTATTCTGATGCTTGGCACCCAGAGCCATACCCACAGCAACGGAAATGCCCTGACCCACAGAGCCGGTGGACATATCCACACCGGGAACGGTGTTCATGTTGGGGTGGCCTTGCAGATAGCTGTCAATGTGCCGCAGGGTGGGCAGATCCTCCACGGGGAAGAAGCCACGCTGCGCAAGAGCGGAATACAGACCGGGAGCGGTGTGACCCTTGGACAGGACAAAGCGGTCACGGTTTTCGGCCTTGGGATTTTTGGGATCGATGTTCAGCTCTTTGAAATACAGATAGGTGAACATTTCTGCGGCAGACAGACTGCCACCGGGGTGACCGGCTTTGGCCCCATGGGTGGATTCAATGATACCCATACGGACCTTGGTTGCAATGCATTGCAACTGTTTCTTTTCGTTGGACGTCATGGATTTGCCTCCTATAAAAATATCAAGTGTGCATATTCAGGTGGTTTTGGATTGCCTGAAAGGTTTCGTCGCTGATCACATGCTCAATGCGGCAGGCGTCATTGGATGCTGTCTCCCGGTCAACGCCTAATTGGATGAGCATTTGGGTGAGAATGGTGTGGCGAGACAGAATCTTTTCAGCCAAAGACCGGCCTTTTTCCGTAAGATAGATAAAACCGTCTTTTTCCACGGTGATAAAGCCATCATTTTTCAGCAGTCCCACAGCCCGGGATACGCTGGGCTTGGAGTAACCCATGTACTCGCTGATATCCACAGAACGGACCTGCCCCTTTTCCCGGGAAAGGACCAAAATGGTTTCCAGATACATTTCACCGGATTCTTGCAATGCCATACAATTCCTCCTTTGCGCTCATTGTTTCTAGCATACCATGAATAGGGGGATTTTGCAAGTATTGGGTAGGAAAAATAAAATTTCCATTGCAAGAATTATAATTTGTGGTATACTGTTGGTGTGAAGCGGTTTTGCCGCTCAAATAGTACAGGAGGTAATGAAAATGTCCAACAAATATGCTGGTACCCAAACCGAAAAAAATCTGATGGCCGCCTTCTCCGGTGAGTCCGAGGCCCGCAACAAATATACCTATTTTGCGTCCAAGGCCAAGAAGGAAGGCTTTGAGCAGATCGCAGCCCTGTTTTTGAAGACAGCTGACAATGAAAAGGAACACGCAAAGCTGTGGTTCAAGGAGTTGAACGGCATCGGTGACACCGCTGAAAACCTGGGCGCTGCCGCCGCAGGCGAAAACTACGAGTGGACCGACATGTATGCCGGCTTCGCTGAGACCGCTGAGAAGGAAGGCTTCCCCGAGCTGGCTGCCAAGTTCCGCATGGTTGCCGCCATTGAGAAGCACCATGAGGAGCGCTACCGCGCACTGCTGAAAAATGTGGAGACAGCCGAGGTCTTTGCTAAGAGCGAGGTCAAGGTTTGGGAATGCCGCAACTGCGGCCACTTGGTGGTTGGCACCAAGGCTCCCGAAATTTGCCCCACCTGCGCACATCCCCAGAGCTATTTCGAGATTCACGCAGAAAATTATTGATAAACAATAGGGCATCTGTTTAGAGGATGCCCTATTGTTGTTTTGCATTATAGCAAAGTTTTGCGCTTAGTTCAAAGGCCTTTTTAAGCATTTTGCTATTTGCATATTAAGGAAATATGTGGTAAAATAAAGCAACAGCAATAACTGCTGAACAAAAATGTAGGAGGTTTCTCTATGAGAAAGCTGAAAATTGCCATTATCGGACAAGGCAGAAGTGGCAGAAACATTCACGGAAAATTCTTTAAATCGGAAAATAACCTGTGGTACGATGTAGTAGCTGTTGTGGAAAAGGATGCCCAAAGACGCCAGCGTGCTTTGGAAGAATACCCCGGCTGCGAAGTGTTTGAGGACTACCGGGAACTTTATGGTAAAAAGCTGGATCTGGTTGTCAACGCCACCTTCTCTGATGAGCATTACAGCGTGACCAAGGATCTTTTGGAGCATGATCTGCCCGTGGTGGTGGAAAAGCCCATGGCCCGGAATTATTATGAGGCAACAAATCTTCTGCGCATTGCCAAGGAGCGCAATGTGTTCTTTGCTGTATTCCAGCAGTCCTTCCTTGCGCCCTTCTATAAGCACTTGAAGGAAGTTGTGGCAAGCGGCAAGTTGGGCCAAATTCAGCAGGTGAGCATTGCTTACAATGGTTTTGCCCGTCGCTGGGACTGGCAGACCCTGCAGTGCAAAATGGGCGGTAATGTGTACAATACCGGCCCTCACCCTCTGGGCTTTGCACTGGACTTTTTGGATTTCAGCGATGAGATCAGCGTTCCCTTCTCCAAGCTGGCCAAAACCGATCTGGGTAGCGGCGATGCGGAGGACTATGCCAAGATCATTCTCACCGCTCCCGGCAAGCCCGTGGTGGATGTGGAAATCAGCAGCAACGATGCCTACACCGATTACAAGCTGCGCATTTTGGGATCTAAGGGCTGCTATAAGACCAGTATTGGCGACTATGAAATGAAGTACATTGTAGATGGCGAAAATCTGGAGCGTCCCGCAATCAAAGAATTCTTGGCAGACGAAGCCGGTATGCCCATTTATTGCGGTGAGCAGCTGGTCTTCCATGAGGAAAAGGGCAGCTTTGATGGCACTGCCTTCCAGGCGGCAACAGCCAACTACTATGAAATGGTCTACAACGTCATTGTCAATGGCGCAGAGCTGACCATCAAGCCGGAAAATATTGCAAAGTTGATTCGTGTTATTGAAACGGTCCACGCACAAAATCCTATGCCCGTGCTCTACGGCTAAAAAGGAGATAAAAATGAAAAACAATCCGGTTATTATGCATGTCAATTACGGTGAAGTCGGCGAAAATTTCTTCGGCGGCAAAACCGTAGACGATATTTGCTGCATGGCAGCAGAGCTGGGCTTTGACGGTATTGAATTCCGAGGCAGACAGCCAAGAGAATACGCAGAAGTATCCTTTCAGGATTATGTGTGTCAGATCAAAGCAGCGAAGGAAAAGTATGACCTTTCAACCATCCTGTTTGGCATTGAGGTAGA
>JAZORJ010000109.1:0-4124 GCA_045656525.1 Faecousia sp.
GCCAACAGCAGAATCACCACAACAGCGATCAGGCCCTTGTTGCCCTGCTCCTCATTACGGCGGCCCTTATCGCCGGTGAATCTGCCCTCCGCGGTACGGGAGCGTGTATTGCGCTGCTTGACATTGCTCTTGGCAAACCGACCGCCTCTTGCATAGGCATTGGCGGTGGAATTCTGACGATTCTCAGAAGAGCTGTCATCGGCAACTGTTTTCGCAGGCTTTACCGCTGCGCATCCGCAGATCGGACAAGTCGCCTCAGTTTCTGAAAATGTTGTTCCACATACATCACATATAATCTTCATTGTATGCCTCCCATCCAGCGTGGAAAACCACGCTCATTTTTTGTCATTATAGCATATATGAATGTCGATTTCAAGTACACAAAAGTTACAAGTTGGTATGTAATGGTAACAACTGCGGCTGTATTATTACCGACTGTTACACTTTTATTGCATATTCCGGAAAAAGAACAGAAATGTGGTTGCTTTTTTAGAAAATTTGAATTAAAATATATGATAAGCGAAATATTCACAAGAAAGAGGCGATTATTTTGTCAGCACCACAACTGATCAGTCCCTTGCTGGACGGTTTTGTAATGGGCGATCCCATCAGCAGTCACGACGGTGTGCGCTCCTGCCCTGCTGTACATCTGGAAACTGAAAAGAAATACATCATCAAGATTATTTCTGTACCTGCTTCCCAAAGCAAATTGGAGGCCCTGCTTCTGGCCGGTGCGTTTTCCGACCGGGATTCTGCGGAGGCTTATTTCAAGGAATTGGCCGACGATGTGATCAACGAAACCGAAGTGTTGCAGAATCTTTCGAAGCACGAAGGTTTTATTGCCTTCGAGGATTTGCAGGTTGTGCCCATGCAAGAGGGTGAGACCGGTTATGATATCTATCTGTTAGGGCAGTATCGCAATACTCTGGATGGCGTTCTTGCTACCAACGAAATGACCCATTTACAGGCCATTAATCTTGGTTTGGATCTTTGTGCGGCCCTGTCCTCCGCCCGCCGTCTTGGTTATATTTTCAGCAATCTGAAACCCTCTAACATTTTCCTGTGCAATGAGCGGGAATTCCGTATTGGCGATCTGGGCTTTTTAAGTCTGGAATCCTTGGAATTTGCATCTCTTCCGGATAAGTACCGCAGTGCATACACTCCGGCTGAAATCAGCGATGCATATGCATCCTTGAACGCAACTATGGATACCTATGCCGTAGGTTTGATTCTTTATCAGGCATATAACAACGGAAAATTGCCTGTTCCCGGCGCGATTTTAGAAGCCCCCATCTATGCAGACCCCGCATTGGCAGAAATCATTTTGAAGGCCTGTGCAGCCGATCCCGCAGACCGTTGGGCTGATCCGGTACAGATGGGTCAGGCGCTGGCAAACTACATGCAGAGCAACCCTGTAAATGATGTAAACATCGTTCCTGTCGATGAAGAAACTGCCGAGCCCGAGGAGGTTTTCCCGGATGAGGATACTGAGCCCAGTACGGAGGATATTCTGACTGAGGTTGACGAAGCCTTGGAAAACGCACCTCCGCTGATTGTTTCCCCTGTGGTAGAGGAAGAAACCCCCGCAGAGGAAGATGCGCCTGCTGAGGAAATTACCGAAGAACCCACCGACGAGCAATCCGATGAGATGTTGGCAGAACCACTCGAAGAAGCAGCAGAGGAACCTGCTGAGGAAACCTGTGAGGACATTTCCGAGGAGGTCCCGGAAGAGGAAGCTGTTGAAGAAGCGCTGCCGCAGGAGGAAGCTTGTGAAGCTGAGGAATCCGTTGATGACGCGGTCGAAGGTGAGCCCATCGACGAGGAGCCCGCTGCGGAAATTCCCGCAGAGGACGAAACCGCAGAGATGCTTGCTCAGGCAGACGATTTGATTGCACATCAGCTGCCGGAGCCCCCGGTTGCTCCCGAGCCCTTTGAGGTAACCCTTCCCGAGCCGGAGGTTGAAGAGCAGGAAGCACCTGCTGAACAGGAAGCTTCTGATGAGGAAGCCACCAACTCCCCTGCTGAGGAAGCGGAAGCTGATGCAGCCTGTGAGGAAGAAGCAGAGTCGGAAGAGCCTGTTGAACCTCTGGATGATGAGCAATCTCCAAAGCCCAAGAATAAGCGCAAGGGGCTGATTATCACTGCAATCATTCTTTCTGTGATTTTGGTGCTCAGCATTGCTTCCGTCCTTTTCTACCAGTATTTCTATTTGCAAACCATCGAGGATATGCAGCTGATTGGCCATGAAGATCAGCTAACGGTTCAGCTGTCCACCAATATCCCCGATGAAAAGCTGACAGTAAAATGTACGGATACCCACGGCAACGCCTTGATTGCCAATGTAGAAAATGGTGTCGCCCACTTCACCGGACTGCGCTCCGGCACCGTATACAGTGTGGAAGTGCGGATCGACGGTTTCCATAAGCTCTTGGGTGAAACCACTTCCGACTACACGACAACCGCACAGACGGTCATCACCGGCTTTTACGCCGTAACCGGTCCGGAGGATGGCTCTGTGATCCTCAGCTTTACCCCTCAGGGTCCCAACTCCGACCAGTGGACGGTTACCTATTCTGCCGAGGGTGAAGAACAGAAAACTGTCACCTTCACCGGCCCTGTTGTCACCCTGACCGGGCTGACTGTGGGCAAGGAATACACCTTCCAGCTGTCCCCCGTGACGGATCTTTATCTTAGCGGTACGGATACCATAACCCATACCGTATCCGGTATCACATATGCACAAAATCTGCGGATTACCGATTTTGTAGATGGCAATCTGACCATCGCATGGGACGCTCCCGAGGGTGTCAGTATTTCCAAATGGTATGTCCGCTGCTACAATGATGCCGGCTTTGACAAAACCCTGACTGCCGAAGATACCTTCGTCATTTTCGAAAATATGGATCTCTCTGCCGGATACACCTTTGAGGTTATCGCCGACGGCATGTCTCTGGGAACGCGGATTGATCTGTCCGCAGGATCTATTCTCATCACCGGTATGACGGCAAGCTCCGCTGATCGCACGGGTTTGAATATTTCTTGGGAATTTGAAGGTCCTGCCCCTGACGGCGGCTGGGTACTTCAATATACCGTGGATGGCGGTTTGATCCAAAGCATCCCCTGCCAGACAAATTCTGCTGTAATCACGCCCCTCGTTCCCGGTGCAGTTTACAGTATCAGCGTCAAGCCTGCAAACGGTGCTACCTCCTTCGGCGGTAATTTGGATTATGAATCCCCGGATGCTCCGGCTTTCAGCGGTTATTCTGTTACTGCTGCGGACATGGAGTTCTCCATGTGCAAAACCCCCAGCAAAAAGAATTGGAATTACAAGGATGTCTCCGACAAGAATTACACCACCTCTTTCAAAGTGGGTGTCAGCGCATCTTTTGTAATGCATGTAACGAAGAAAACCACGCAAACGAAGGATACGGTCACAACACTGTATGTGATCCGTGACGCAGAAGGCAACTTGGTCAGTGTCAACACCGAAGCAAGAACATGGGATGATATGTGGGACAACCGCTACGGCGAGTTGACGATCCCGGTCATGCCGGAAGAGCCCGGTGAATACACCGTAGAAATTTACTTCAACGGAGCTGCGGCAACCACGCAGGCCTTTGAGATTTTGGCAAAGAACTAACAGAATCCCCGATGTACTGAGTACATCGGTGATTTTCTTATTCTTGAACGGTTTCTTCTGCGGGTTTGGCATTTTCTTTTTTCTTAGGCGATGCTTTATGCCGCTGAATGACCATGGGATGGTCCTGCAACTTATCTCTGGGAATTTGTCTGCGCTCTAATCGCTTGTTGGTCAGTTCCCGCAAAAGGGCATAACAAACAGATGCCAAGGGAATCATAGCCAGCATGCCGCCAACGCCCATCAGATCGCCGCCGACTGCCACAGCAACCAAAACCCACATACCGGGAAGGCCAACGGAACTGCCCACCACTCTGGGGTAGATAAGATTGCCTTCGATTTGTTGCAGCAACAAGAACAGACCCACAAACCAGAATGCCATCGCCGGATCTACAACGAGAATAAAGAATGCACCAAAAATACAGCCTACAAAGGCACCAACAATGGGAACCAAAGCTGTTACGGAAATAATCACGCTGATCAAAGC
>JAZORJ010000110.1:0-2953 GCA_045656525.1 Faecousia sp.
ATACAAGCGATCCTGCTACTCCTTATCTGTGGGTTCCGTTCTTTATTCTTTGGGTGGTTCTTGCAGTGGCTATGTCCCACATGTTTCCTCAAATCGCCAGATATGAAGTGACGACACGCACAGCGATGCACAACACCCTGCTGATGTCCCTGCTGCACATGTTCCAGACCATTGGTGTCGTCGGCCTGAATATGTTCCCGTGGCTCATAATGCTGGTGCTGCCGGAAATTTTCGCGATGATCGGTATTTTTTGGGTTATGTTTGGCGCTTCCGCCATTGCCTATTTCAATGCCAGAGTTCTCCTGAAAATGTACAAGAAGCATGAGCCTGCTCCGGAAGAAGATGCGGCTATGGAGGAAGTACAGTAAGGAGACTGTCCTATGGAGAAAAATTACGATTTCAGACAAGAAATGCTGCAATTTCACAGACCCGGACTGCGTTGTGACGGCCATGTTCCCGGCGTTGATGAGCTGAAAATTCATGACGAATTTACCATTTTTTACTTGGATGACAGCGACGAAGTGCTGGAAACAGCGGTAAAAGATTTGCAAGAGTATCTGCAGATTTCCATGAATGTGGCAGTGGGTTTGGAACGGGTGTCCGGCATCCCTAATAGAATCGAAAAGGGCATTCTGATCGGCACGAAAGAACAGCTGCAAAAATCTTGGGAGCATGCCAAAACCCCTGCTTCCTACGAGATCGCTGTGACGGAAAACGGTGTCATTGTCTGCGGTTTTGACTCCCGTGGCTGCGCACAGGGTATCTACCGTCTGGAAGACGAGATGACTGCTGTCCGTGCGCCCTATCTGAAACAGAAAACCATTTTTTATGCGCCGGCCTTTTCTCCCAGAATGACCCACTCCGGCTTCGGTCAGGAGGAGTATCCGGATGCCCATCTGTCCGCCATAGCGCATGCCGGTATGGATGCCATTTTGGTGATGGTGACCGGGGTAAACCGCACTGCTGTCGGCGAATACGACTTTAATGAAATCATAGCCCGGGCGGCAAAGTACGGTCTGGATGTTTATATTTACAGCAAAATTGATACATGGAAGCATCCTGATGATGCGGATGCGCTGGAATTTTATCAAAAGCAATTTGGAGAAATTTTTGCACAATCTCCCGGCTTTAAGGGCATTGTGCTGGTGGGAGAATCCGTAGAATTCCCCAGCAAGGACCCCCATGTAGCACCGTATAGGCACTCCCAAAATAAAATTGACGGCATTCCTACGGGAAAGCAATCTCCCGGCTGGTATCCTTGCTGCGATTATCCTCAGTGGCTGCGCATGCTGCAAAAGGTGATTTACCCCCATAAGCCGGACGCGGATATTGTTCTGTGGACCTACAACTGGGGCAGCCAACCGGAGGAAGCCCGTCTGGCACTGATTGATAATTTGCCGGAGGGAATTACCCTGATGGCAACCTTTGAAATGTTTGAGAACCGTGAAATAGAAGGCATTTTGACCAGAGCGGTGGATTATACAATATCCTTCCCGGAGGCAGGTGCTTACTTTATCAGCGAAGCAAAACGGGCCAAGGAACGGGGCATTCGCCTGTATACACAGGCAAACAGCGCAGGCCGTACTTGGGATTACGGTGTGATTCCCTTCCATCCTTTCCCGGAAAAATGGGCCTCCCGGTATGAATCCATGCTGAAAGCCAAAGAAGAATTTGGCTTGTGCGGTGTAATGGAATCCCATCACTACGGATTTTACCCCTCTTTCATCAGCCAAATCGAAAAGCTGATGTTTACGATTCCTGGTTTGCCCGGCGAAGAAGCTTTGAAAACAGTGGCAACGGAGCTTTACGGACCGGAAAATGCGGAGGAGGCCATGGAGGCTTGGCATATTCTCAGCGAGGCTCACAGCTACTACCCCTGCGTCAACGAAGACCAGTACGGCCCGTTCCGTATCGGTCCGGCCTATCCGCTGGTGCTGGAATTGGATGGCTCTCTTCCCTCGGACCCCAATGCGATGTTTGGCAGTTGTATCTGTTACACCGATTATGCTTTCAGCAGAGGTTATCGGGCATCTTGGTCCAGCGTCCAAAATGTGGGTCTGCGGCAATTCCGTCTTGACGGAGAAATCCGTGCGCTGGAAAAAATGCGTGCCTTGCAGGCCGAGGCCCGTGTGAAATTGCAGATTCTTGCCGAAAAGCTGGATGGTCTGCGCAAAGCGGATTGTCTGCGGCTGGTCAATATCATTCAATTCATGGAAAACACGGCCACAACGGCAATCCACGCCAAGCAGTGGGCCGAACGCCGCTGGAAATTGCTGTGTTCCACGAATTGGGAGGATGTAAACAGGGCCATCGGGGAGATGGAAAATATTGCGAAAGCGGAGCTACAAAATGCGGAAGCGACCATCCCGGTTGCAGAAGCGGATTCCCGTCTCGGCTGGGAGCCCAGCATGGAGTATCTTGGCGATGCAGAGCATATTCGCTGGAAGATCCGGCACACCAATTATGTACTGGAAAATGAGCTTCCCGCATATCGCAAAGCGCTTGCTAACAGCGGAAATAAGACTTGAAAGATATGAACTTCGGAAACACCGGAGCTTTTGCGTATCGTATGCGGCTGATGTGTCTTGGCGGCACAGAAGGACAAAATTGTGCTAAAACATGGTATTTTATTCGTTGTATTACGTTTCTTGCGATGATATTGTATTGATTAAGATGGCGAAGATCAAGAAAAGAAACGCCGAACCCACTGAGAAGTCTGCAAATGAGGCTTAGTTTTCTAGAAAAATCCCTGCCCCGAGGGCAGGGATTTTTTGTTGTCGGATACAGCAAATTGGCAAAAATATAATTGAATGATGTAAAAAGGTATTGCATAAAAAATGGAAATATGATACAATTTATGCACCGGAATATATATATTTATTTCCAAGGAGGAGACCCTATGAAGAAATTGTCAATTCGCGCTATATCCATGATACTGTGCTTGGCTATGGTG
>JAZORJ010000111.1:0-4404 GCA_045656525.1 Faecousia sp.
CTACGAGTCCGTGGACGGCTGTGCCATGCTCAGCTGTGGCGGCGACAGCGACGATGCCGCTGGGGTGCGGGATGCTATTTTACAGGCTGCGCCCAGCCTCGGGGAAGCGGGCATCGAGGAAAAGGACTTTCTGCGGATGAAGCGAAGCGCCATGGGCCGGCGTATCCGGGATTTGGACAGCTTCGATTCTACCTGCTTCCGGGTTTGCGCTTACCATTTTGCCGGTTTTGACTATTTTGACTTCCCGGAAATCTATGGGCAGGTAACATCCGGGGAGGTGCTGGAATTTGTGCGCCGTGTTGTTACGAAAGACCGCTGCGCCATCAGCGTGATCAATCCCAAGGAGGAGACATAAATGAAAACAACCATAACTTTCCCCTTTTTCGGCATTGAATGGGATCCCCAAGGTGTGCTGGAAATCGGCCCGCTGAGTATCCATCTGTACGGACTGCTCATCGGTCTGGGTCTGATGCTGGCGGTGCTGTACGGCTGGCGTCGAAGCAAGCAGTTCGGCATTAAAACCGATGATATCACCGATGGTGTGCTGTGGGTCGTACCCTTTGCGATCCTCTGCGCCCGGGCCTACTACTGCATTTTTGCATGGGATCAATTTGCAGACGACCCCATTTCCGTGCTGTACATCTGGAACGGCGGCTTAGCCATTTACGGCGGCGTGATCGGTGCGGTGATCGGCGTGGCGGTGTTCTGTTATTTCAAGAAGATCAAGCTGCCGGCTCTGCTGGATCTGGTGCTGCTGGGATTCTTGATTGGCCAGTCCGTCGGCCGCTGGGGAAATTTCTTCAACCGGGAGGCCTACGGTGCGGAAACGGATATTTTCATCCGCATGGGCCTGTTTAAGGATGCCGACGGCAACTATTCCAATGTGATGCACTATTTCCACCCCACTTTCCTGTATGAATCGTTATGGAATGCCGCAGGATTTGTGATGCTGCACTTCCTGTCGAAAAAACGGCAATACGACGGCCAGATCGCCTTGGGCTATGCCCTGTGGTATGGCTTGGGCCGGACGATGATCGAAGGCCTGCGTACAGACAGCCTGATGCTGGGAGACCTCCGGGTCAGCCAGATTCTGGCGGGCGTGACGGCTATTGCCGCGGCGGTTGCCCTGTTTGTGCTTTCCACAAAAAAGCACGACCCGGAAAAGCTGTTCGTCAACCAAGTGGCGACTGCGGAAGAAACAACAGAAACAGAAGAAACTGAGGAAGCCGAAGAAGCGGAACAAGAGTGACAACTTTATAGCATGTCATCGCGAAGCCCGTCAGGGCTGTGGCGATCTCCCGGTACGATGTGGTAATTTGGTAGGTACTACCAGGAGATTGCCACGTCACCCCTACGGGGTTCCTCGCAATGACAGCGTTGTTGTCGGGGATTGACAACACCCATTTTTTAGGGTATAATACGGCAGAAATAACCAAAAAGGCGAAGAACAGAAGAGTACGCACGCGGATGCGTTCAGCGAGCCCCGGCAGGTGAGAAGGGGGTACGGGTGAAGCGGCGGAACATGGTCTGGGAGCTGAGTGGTCGATAGGTAGGCCTCTCCGGGTACGCCCGTTACAGCAAATGAAGGCAGATTTGTTATAGGTGTGCACCTCGCATACCCTCCCCCGGGGAAGGTATTATGACATCTTTGCAAAACAAGGTGGTACCGCGTCGAATTTTCGCCCCCCTTGCATCTGCAAGGGCGGCGTTTACTTTTTAGGAGGATATTATGAGCGAAAAGAAACCCTATTATATTTCCACGGCCATTGCCTACACTTCCGCAAAGCCCCACATCGGCAACACTTACGAGGTGGTTCTGGCGGACGCCATTGCCCGTTATAAGCGTCAGGAAGGCTACGATGTGTACTTCCAGACCGGCACCGACGAGCACGGCCAGAAGATCCAGCAGAAGGCAGAAGCCGCAGGCATTACCCCGCAGGAGCATGTGGACAATGTAGCCGGTCAGATCAAGGATATCTGGGATCTGATGAACACCACCTACGACCGCTTCGTCCGCACCTCTGACCCCGAGCACAAGACCAAGGTGCAGAAAATATTCAAGCGTCTGTACGAGCAGGGCGACATTTACAAGGGTAAGTACACCGGCAAATACTGCACTCCCTGTGAATCCTTCTGGACGGAGAGCCAGCTGGTGGACGGCAAGTGCCCCGACTGCGGCCGTGAGTGCGTGGATGCGGAGGAAGAGGCCTACTTCTTCAAGATGAGCAAGTATGCCGACCGGTTGATGGAGCATATCGAATCTCATCCCGAGTTCATCCAGCCCGAGAGCCGGAAGAACGAGATGATCAACAACTTCCTGAAACCCGGCTTGCAGGATCTGTGCGTTTCCCGTACCAGCTTTACTTGGGGCGTGCAGGTGGATTTCGACCCCAAGCATGTGGTCTATGTGTGGCTGGATGCCCTGAGTAACTATATCACCTTCTGCGGTTACGATCCCGACGGCAACCACGAGGAACATTATAAGAAGTTCTGGCCCGCTGACTTGCACCTGATCGGCAAGGATATCGTCCGTTTCCACACCATTTACTGGCCCATTTTCCTCATGGCGCTGGGCGAAGAACTGCCCAAGCAGGTGTTCGGCCATCCTTGGTTGTTGGTCAAGGGCGACAAGATGTCCAAGAGCTTGGGTAATGTGATCTATGCCGACGATCTGGTGAACCTGTTCGGCGTGGATGCGGTGCGCTACTTCGTGCTGCATGAAATGCCCTTCGCTGCGGACGGCATCATGACCTACGAGCTGATCATCGAGCGGATCAACAGCGAGCTGGCCAACATTTTGGGCAACTTGGTGAACCGTACCGTTGCCATGGATAACAAGTATTTCGGCGGCAAAATCTGCGAGCCCAATACTCCCGACGCGCTGGATGAAGAACTGAAAGCCGTTGCGCTGGCAATGCCCGGCAAGGTCAAGGCCAAGATGGACGAGCTGAAGGTGGCGGATGCCATTGATGAGATCTTCGTTCTCCTGCGTCGTGCTAACAAGTATATCGACGAGACCGCACCTTGGGCGCTGGCCAAGAACGAGGCTGACGCACCCCGTCTGGGCACGGTTCTGTACAACCTGTTGGAGTCCATCCGCTTTGCGGCTGTGGCGCTGGAATCCTTCCTGCCCGATACCTCTGCCCGGATTCTTGCCCAGCTGAACTGCGAAAACGGCGGCTTGGAGAGCTTGAACACCTTTGGCGTTTTGCCCGTTGGCGGCAAAGTGGGCGCAGGTGAGATTCTGTTTGCCCGGCTGGATATGGAGAAGAAGCTGGCTGAGATCGATGCGTTCAATGCGGAAAAGGCCAAGGCCGCTCTGCCTGCGCTGGAAATCGAGCCCTACGCAGAGGAAAATGTGGATTTCGACACCTTCTGCAAGAGCGATTTCCGTGCGGTGAAGGTTGTGGACTGCGTAAATGTGAAGAAGTCCGACAAGCTGCTGCAATTTACCTTGGACGACGGCACCGGCACCCCCCGGCAGATCCTGTCCGGTATTGCGAAATACTACAAGCCCGAGGATTTGATCGGCAAGACCTTGGTGGCCATCACCAACCTGCCCCCCAGAAAAATGATGGGCAGAGAATCCTGCGGTATGCTCCTGTCCGCAGTGCACACCGAAAAGGGCGAGGAAAAGCTGAATTTGATTATGGTCAGCGATGCCATCCCCGCCGGCGCAAAGCTGTGCTAAATAAGAAACGGCCCGGTGCGAAAGCACCGGGCCGTACCAGTATCAATCATCTACAAATACAACAATGTCATTAGGTGTACATTGAAGCACTTTACAAAGCTTTTCCATAGTGTTCATAGTAATGCTCTTGTTGCGTTTCAAGTTGGTAATTGTGTAAGCGCTGAAACCCATTTTGTAAATCAATGTATAGGTTGTAACACCCCTGTTTTTCATTGTCTTCCATAGAGGTTCGTAACTAATCATGGGGTTGCACCGCCTTTCAAGTAGATATCTATATTATCTACTGAAAAATACCACTTGAATATTAGCAAAGATTTGCCTATACTATAAACAGGAGGTGGTGCCTGTGGAATGGATAGAAGCAAATCCATTGCCGGATGCCTGTGCAGAATGTAAGGAGGTAGATTGCTACAACTGTGACCATGCCGGCGAACGGTGGTATTTGTCGCCCAAAGACGAATTAAGAATGCGAAGGAAAATGATAGTAAAGGCAATAGAGCGTCTGCAACGGCAAGTGGCCGCTGTGGATGAGGAATTAAAGAAAATACAATAAAAACGGCCCGGTGCGAAAGCTGAAGTGATAAAATAATGGTAGACACGAAAGTGCCTACCATTATTTTTATGCTATTATAGGGCTGGAGGTGGAATTATGGCAGGAAAATATACTATACGAAGTAAAGAAGAAAAGTTAGCCATTGTAAAACGAAATTTGG
>JAZORJ010000112.1:0-3812 GCA_045656525.1 Faecousia sp.
TGGTACGGCGGCGAGATGAAGAAGGGTATGTTCTCCATGATGAACTACTACCTGCCCCTGAACGGCATGGCTTCCATGCACTGCTCCGCCAACACCGACATGAACGGCCAGAACACCGCTCTGTTCTTCGGTCTGTCCGGCACCGGCAAGACCACTCTGTCCACCGACCCCAAGCGTCTGCTGATCGGTGACGACGAGCACGGCTGGGACGACAACGGCGTGTTCAACTTCGAGGGCGGCTGCTACGCTAAGGTTATCAATCTGGATAAGGATTCCGAGCCCGATATCTACAACGCCATCAAGCGCAACGCTCTGTTGGAGAACGTTACCGTTGATGCAGAGGGTAAGTGCGACTTCGCTGACGGCTCCGTCACCGAGAACACCCGTGTTTCCTACCCCATCAACCATATTGAGAAGATCGTTCGCCCCGTGTCCGCAGGTCCCGACGCTAAGAACGTCATCTTCCTGTCCGCTGACGCTTTCGGCGTTCTGCCTCCCGTCTCCATCCTGACTCCCGAGCAGACTCAGTACTACTTCCTGTCCGGCTTCACTTCCAAGCTGGCCGGCACCGAGCGTGGTATCACCGAGCCCACTCCCACCTTCTCCGCTTGCTTCGGCGCTGCTTTCTTGGAGCTGCACCCCACCAAGTACGGCGAAGAGCTGGTTAAGAAGATGGAAAAGTCCGGCGCAAAGGCTTATCTGGTCAACACCGGCTGGAACGGCACCGGCAAGCGTATCTCCATCAAGGATACCCGTGGCATCATCGACGCCATTCTGGATGGCTCCATCCTGAAAGCTGAGACCAAGACCATCCCCTACTTCGGCTTCGAAGTTCCCACCAGCCTGCCCGGCGTGGACAGCGGCATTCTGGATCCTCGCGACACCTACGCTGACGCTTCCGAGTGGGATGCAAAGGCTAAGGATCTGGCTGCCCGCTTTGTCAAGAACTTTGAGAAGTACACCGGCAATGACGAGGGCAAGGCTCTGGTCGCTGCTGGCCCCAAGGCTGAGTAATTAAAGCTTGTATTCAATATGGTAGGGCAAGGCAACTTGCCCTACCATATAAACCACCGTCTCTCACACATAGTGCAGAGGGTAAAACTGCTTTATCCTGTCCACTGTGTATGAAGCAGTCTATTACATATTTTATTTTGGAGGTTACACCAAATGGCAAAAAAAGTACAATTTGTTGAAACTGTGTTGCGTGATGCCAACCAGTCCCTCATTGCCACCCGTCTGCCCTTTGAGAAGTTCGAACCCATGCTGGAAACCATCGACAAGGCCGGTTTCTATGCAGCAGAATGCTGGGGCGGCGCTACTTTTGACGTCTGCCTGCGTTATCTGAACGAAGATCCGTGGGAGCGTCTGCGCAAGATCCGCGCAAAGATGCCCAACACCAAGCTGCAAATGCTGCTGCGCGGTCAGAATGTTCTGGGCTACTCCCACTACCCCGATGATTTCGTTAAGCTGTTCGTGGCCAAGGCTGTGGAAAACGGCATCGACGTGATCCGTATTTTCGACGCTCTGAACGACGTAAACAACCTGAAAGTGTCTATGGAAGCCACCACCAAGGCCGGCGCCATCGCTTCCGGCACCATTTCCTACACCACTTCCCCCGTCCACACCCACGCCAACTACGTGAAGATGGTCAAGGAATTGAAGGAAATGGGCGCTTCCACCATCTGCATTAAGGATATGGCCGGTATCATGGGTCCTCAGGAAGCTTACGATCTGGTTTCCGCCATCAAGGACGCTGTTGACCTGCCCATCGACCTGCACACCCACTCCACCACCGGTCTGGCATTCATGACCTACTTGAAGGCTGTGGAAGCAGGCGTGGATATCATCGACACCGCTATTTCTCCCTTCTCCGGCGGCACTTCTCAGCCCGCTACCGAGACTCTGGCTTACGCTCTGCGTCAGCTGGGTTACGAGGTGGACCTGAACGACGACTGCCTGAACACTATGGCTGACTACTTCAAGGGCGTTCGTGACGAATTCGTTGCCGACGGCACCCTGATGGCAAAGTCCATGGCTACCGACACCCAGTGCCTGACCTATCAGGTTCCCGGCGGTATGCTTTCTAACCTGCTGAGCCAGTTGAAGCAGATGAACGCTCTGGACCGTTTCGACGAGGCTCTGGCCGAGACTCCCAAGGTCCGTAAGGATATGGGTTATCCCCCGCTGGTCACCCCCACCTCTCAGATGGTCGGCGTGCAGGCTGTCCGTAATGTGCTGGACGGCGAGCGTTACAAGACCGTTTCCAAGGAAATCAAGGCTTACTGCCGCGGCGAATACGGCACCACTCCCGCCCCCATTGATTCCGCCATTCAGGCACAGATTCTGGGCGACGAGAAGCCCATCGAGGGCCGCTACGCCGACACTTTGGCTCCCGTTGTGGAGGATACCCGCAAGAAGCTGGAAGGTCTGGCCAAGTCCGACGAGGATGTCCTGAGCTACATTGCATTCCCCAACCTGGCTGAAAAGTTCATGGAGAACCGTAAGGCCAAGGAAGAAAACGCTTGCACCTACTCCATCGTAGAAGCGTAAGGAGGAAAAGCCATGCCTATTCTGAGTAATAGCTTTGCAGAGCTTTCCCTGACTGCACTGCTGGGTTATGCCGTTGTTTTCTTCGGTATTATTTTGCTGATGATCGTTGTTACCATCATCGGTAAGATCTTCACCTTGAGCAGCAAAAAGGCAGCACCGGTTGTACAGGAAGCGCCCAAAGCTCCTGTTGAAGTCCCCTTGGCTCCCGGCACCGCAGGTGAGCTGAAGCTTTACGACACACCCCCCAAGACCGCTGCTATGCTGATGGCCATCGTGGCCGATAAGATGGGTAAGCCCCTGAATGAATTGCGGTTCATTTCCATCAAGGAGGTTAAATAAGATGAAATATAAAGTGACTCTGAACGGCCGTACCTACGAAATCGAGGTTGAGGCCGGCAAGGCAATGTGCCTGGATGAATACGAAGCCATCGTTCCTGCCGCAGCTCCCGCTGCTGCTCCCGCTCCCGTGGCCGCTCCTGCTGCTGCACCTGCCGCAGCTCCCGCTGCCGCTCCTGCGGTTACCGGTGGTGAGGCCGTCAACGCTCCCATGCCCGGTACCATTTTGAAGGTCAATGTGGCTGCCGGCCAAGCCGTCAAGGAAGGCGAAGTTCTGGTGGTTCTGGAAGCTATGAAGATGGAAAACGAAATTATGGCTCCCAAGGCCGGCACTGTTGCGCAGGTTTTGGTTTCCAAGGGCTCCAATGTTGATACCGGCGCTCCTCTGGTCGTGATCGGCTAAGGAGGACACCCATGAATATTGGTGAAATTCTGTTAAACCTGTGGAATGACTCCGGTTTTGCTGCTCTGTTCGTCGGCTTCGGCTGGCAGAACGCAGTAATGCTGGCCATTTCCTGTGTATTGCTGTACTTAGCTATCGTCAAGCAGTTCGAGCCCCTGCTGCTGTGCGGCATCGCTTTCGGCTGCTTGCTGACCAACCTGCCCGGTGCAGGTCTGTACAATCAGGAGTTGTGGACCAACTTCATGGACGAAACCCACGCAAACTACCATTCCTATGGCGCAGTCCTTCGGGATGGCGGTCTGCTGGACTTCTTCTACATCGGCGTTAAAACCTCTATTTACCCCTGCTTGATTTTCATGGGCGTTGGCGCTATGACCGACTTCGGTCCTCTGCTGTCCCGTCCCAAGAGCTTGCTGCTGGGTGCCGCTGCACAGCTGGGCGTGTTTGCCGCTTTTGTGGGTGCTCTGGCGTTGAACTTCACCCCCGAGCAGGCCGCTTCCATCGGCATCATCGGCGGTGCTGA
>JAZORJ010000113.1:0-7216 GCA_045656525.1 Faecousia sp.
CCTGCGTCTGTACGAAATGTTCATGGGCCCGCTGGAAGTGTCCAAGCCTTGGAGTACTGCCGCTGTGGCCGGCGCAAGAAAGTTCATCAACCGTGTGTGGAACTTCTTCACCGAGCCTGCCAATATCACCGATGCTGACGATGGCAAGCTGACCAAGGTCTATCATCAGACCGTTAAGAAGGTCACTTCTGACTTCGAGGCACTGGCATTTAATACCGCAATTGCTCAGATGATGGTTTTCGTCAACGAGGTCTACAAGAACGGCACTTGCCCCAGAGAGTACGCTGAGGGCTTTATCAAGATGATCTCCTGCATCATTCCTCACGCAGGTGAAGAAATCTGGCAAGCCTTGGGTCATGACAATACCATCGCCTTTGAGCCTTGGCCCGTCTATGATGAGGCAAAGTGCAAAGATACCCAGGTGACCATCGCTGTGCAGGTCAATGGCAAAATGCGTGGTACCGTGGAAATGGAAGCCGATCTGGATAACGATACTGTTGTGGCCAATGTGCTTGCCAATGAAAAAATTGCCGCATTCTTGGAGAAGAACGGCGGCAGCATTGTCAAGACTATCGTGGTCAAGAATAAGCTGGTCAACCTGATTGTCAAGTGATTTTTGCAGGAATTGCTGAAAAAATGTAATTTCTTGCTTGACATTTGTCAGGAACATGCGTATAATATGTAAAGCCAAGTAGTGGCCCTGAAAGCATCCTGGATCTAGCCGGATGCCATCGGAGGGAGGGAAAACAATGTCTGAAATTCGCATTAAGGATAACGAGTCCTTGGAGAGCGCACTGCGTCGTTTTAAGCGTAGCGTTGCTAAGGAAGGTGTTATTGCCGAATATAAGAAGCGCGAACATTATGTCAGCCCCAGCCTGAAGCGTAAGCAGAAGTCTGAAGCTGCCCGTAAGAACAAGAGAAAGTTCTACTAATATCCCTCTTAAATATTCGCATAAACCGCTCTGCGTTTGCAGAGCGGTTTTTCATGGACAATTCCATTGTTCTATGATATAATCAAAAATCATGGAAGAAAGTGCGGCGGTATAAAATGTCCTTTTTACCCAAAGTCATTGCTGACAGCATTACAGACTTGACAGAAGAACGCCTAGAACACTGGGGCGTGCGCCTTTTGATGATGGATTTCGACAATACCATCGTTCCCTATACTACCAACGAGCCCACGGAAGAGGTGCTCCGGTGGTTGCAGATGATGAAAAAAACGGACATTCAGCTGTGTGTAGTGTCCAATTCCAAAAAAGAGCGGGTGCTGGTTTTCTGCCGGAAGTATGGGATCGACTGCATCACCCATGCGAAAAAGCCTTTTTCAAAGGGCATCCGGGCGTGCTTGGAGCGGTATCAGGTTCCGGCATCGGAATGCGCACTGGTGGGCGATCAGATCTATACGGATACCCTTGGCGCCAATGGATGTGGTGTGCGATCCATTCTGGTGAAGGCGATTGATACCCACAACTTTTGGCTGAAAGCCCGTCATGTTCTGGAATTGCCCTTTATTTTTCTTGCAAAAAAGCGAAAAATATGATTATTCTGCAAAAAAATGCGTTTTCCCCCTTGCAAAATGCAGTTTTTTCGGTTAGAATATACTAGTTATAGAATGTATACAAATCCCGTAAAGGGACACACTTTTTAGGAGGATAAATTTTATGATTTCTGCAGGTGATATCAGAAACGGCATTACCTTTGAACTGGATGGCAAAGTTATGCAGGTCATCGAGTTCCAGCACGTTAAGCCCGGTAAGGGTGCTGCATTCGTCCGCGTCAAGATGAGAAACGTCATCACTGGCGGCGTGACCGAAACCAGCTTGAACCCCTCTGCCAAGTTCCCCACTGCTTTCGTTGAGAGAAAGAAGATGGAGTACTCTTACAACGACGGCGGCCTGTACTACTTCATGGACCCCGAGACCTACGAGATGGAGCCCCTGGACGGCAGCGTTCTGGACGATTCCTTCAAGTTCGTCAAGGAAAACGATGTCTGCACCGTCATGAGCTACAAGGGCAAGGTCTTCGGCGTGGAAGTTCCCAACTTTGTTGACTTGGTCGTTACCGAGACCGAGCCTGGCTTCGCCGGCAACACCGCTACCAACGTAACCAAGCCCGCTACCGTTGAGACCGGCGCTGAGATCAAGGTGCCCCTGTTCATTAACGAGGGCGACAAGATCCAGATCGACACCCGTACCGGTGAGTATCTGGGCCGTTCCAAGGCATAAGGAGAACGATTATGACCATTTCCGAAAAGTCCGCTTATTTGAAGGGCCTGATGGATGGCCTGAATCTGAACACCGAGTCCGATGAGGGCAAGATGATTGCCGCCATTGTAGACCTGTTGGGCGATGTCACCAAGAAGCTGACCGCTGTGGAGGATACCACCATTGCCATCTCCGACGAGTTGGACGAAATCGAAGAGGATCTGGACGCCATTGAGGACTTCATCATGGATGAAGACGATGACGACTACGATGACTTCGACGATGAGGATGACGACTACGACTTCGACGATGAAGATGAGGATTACGACGACGAAGGCTTTGACTTCGGCGACGAGGATTCTACCATCTACGAAGTGGAGTGCACCTGCGGCGAGATCATCGATTTCGACGAGGAAACCTTGGAGAAGGGCAGTATGACTTGCCCCAACTGCGGTGAGACTTTGGAGTTCTCTTTTGAGGACGAGGAGTAATTTCCACAACATACTGCCGCAGCACCCGCTGCGGCAGTTTTTGTAAAAGAGGTACATACTATGAATAAAAAAGAATGGTTTAGAACCCTGAAATTTGTTCTGTTCTCCGCATCAGCCGGTATTATCCAGATGGGTAGCTTTGCCCTTTTGAACGAGCTGGCAGGGCTGGAATATTGGCTGTCCTACCTGATTGCGTTGGTGCTGTCCGTTGTTTGGAATTTTACTTTCAATCGGAAGTTCACTTTCAAATCCACAGGCAATATCACCCGGGCAATGCTGCTGGTGGCCGGGTATTACTGCGTGTTCACGCCCCTTTCCACCGTGTTGGAGCATTACCTGGCCGATACGCTGGCTTGGAATGAGTATATTGTTACCTTGATCAATATGCTTCTGAACATGGTCACAGAATTCCTGTTCCAGCGCTTTGTGGTGTACCGCAATAGTGTGGATAATAACGAAAAGCCAAAGTGTAATCAGACAAGCTGGCATTTGACAAAGGAGAGCGATTGTATGAAAAATGCAACGATAGGAACGAGAATATTTTTCGTGATATCTATTTGTGCACCGTTGCTTTATTTCTTGATGTATTTGCCTGTTTGGAATGGTAAAGAATTGTATTTAACAGAGATGAATCTATTTCCAACAGTCATTTTTGTGGTTCAATGTCTTGCTTTCGTTTTTTCCTCTATACATGTTGCTTTTTTCTTATTTAGGAAAAGGTGTTCAAACATTATTTCTGCCATTTCATTTTTGCTTACTCTGCTCTCGGTCGTTATTCTGTGTTTTGTTGGATACTTTTTTGTGTTGGAGCTGTTTGGAATACCATGGTTCCCAGCACAGCGTTAGACCAATTCCAATATGCCGAATAGATAACACCAGCCGCCTCAATCTGAGGCGGCTGTTTTATTCGCAAATCACAGGCTCCCAAGCAAAGGGGAGAAGATCACGGGCAGTTACTTTGACAAGTTCACCATTTTCGTCTTTCACAATGACTTTGATATCCGGGCAGTATTCAAAGAGCATCTGCCGGCAGTTTCCACAGGGGGGAATCACAAATTTATCTGCCTTGTCGTGAACGGCAACGATGGTTTCAAATTCCCGTTCGCCGGAGGAAATGGCCATGCCCATTGTAATATATTCGGCACAAGAGCCGTGGATGCCATCGCAATTCACACCGGTGTAAACCGTGCCGTTTTTGCACAGCAAAGCGCAACCGACCGTGTGATTGTACACGCCATCGTCAAAGTTCTTGCTTAGCACTTCCAAGGCCAGAGGAACCAGCTTTTCATCGTCCGAGGTCAGGGGATATTTTGTCATAACAGCACCTCATTCCTGCAATGCAGCATCATAAACCACATTTTTGGGAAGATCCAACTCCTTGGCGGTCTGCTTGATGGCGTCCTTCCGGGACAAGCCCTCTTCCATCAATTGTGCCACTCTTGCGGCAGCGTCCGCCGGGGTGGCACTTTCTTTTTCAACCGGAGCAGCACCGGCAACGACCAAGACAAATTCGCCCTTGGGTGGTGCTTCTGTGTACTTTATGATGGCTTCGCCCAAGGTGGTGCGAACCACTTCCTCGTGGAGCTTTGTCAGCTCCCGACATAGGCTGATGGGGCGGTCTGCGCCGAATACGGCAGCCATATCTTCCAAAGTTGTCAAGAGCTTGTGAGGGGCTTCGTAGAAGATCATGGTGCGGCTTTCACCGATTAAACTTTCCAAATGCTCCCGACGGCTCTTTTTTGCGGTGGAAAGAAAGCCCTCAAAGCAGAATCTACCGGTACTCTGTCCGGAAATACTCAAAGCCGTGATGACCGCACAGGGGCCGGGGATGGCGCACACAGTGATGCCGGCCTCAGCGCATTGCTTTACCAGCTCTTCGCCGGGATCGGAGATGGCCGGACTGCCGGCATCGCTGACCAATGCGCAGGTCTCACCGGCCAAGATCCGCTGAACGATCATATCGCCCTTTGCAGTCTTGTTATGTTCAAAGTAGCTGACAAGGCTTTTTTTAATGCCCAAATGATTCAGTAATTTCAGGCTGACCCGTGTATCTTCTGCGGCAATAAAATCCGCTTGTTCCAAGGTTTCCCGGCATCGGGTGGAGATATCACCCAGATTGCCGATGGGGGTGGGGACCAGATATAACATTCCTGCCATGGTCTGCCTCCTTAAAGATGGTAAAGAAATTTGTAATAATCCGTCGGTTGTCCGTCCGGGTGGAAAAGACAGCGCTCCTCCCACAAAAGTCCCGGCTTGCCGCCTTTGCGGCAGGACAGCAAAATGAGAGAAACATCCCCATCTTCCCGATGGCGGATCAGTCGCAGTCGCTTAGGTTCTAATTTGTTGGCCGCTGCCACTGCGCAGATTTCAGCCAGTCGCTCCGGCTTATGTACCAAGCAAAAGTCACCGCCGAATTTCAGCATTTTCCCGGCTGCAACAATCAGCTCGGTCAGTGTGCAGCAGTCATCCCGACGGGCGAGAGGGGTCTGCTGACTGGCAGGACCACCGGTGTAGTAGGGGGGATTGGAAACGCAGCAGTCAAATCCGCCGGTTAAGTGTATGGTGCGAAGATCGGCGCACATGCTTTCCATGCGATCCGTCAATTGATTTCTGCGGATGTTTTCCACAGCGGCTTCATGGGCGACGCTGTCCAATTCAACGCCGGTGACATGGCAATGGCTGTCCTTGGCGCAAAGCAGAGTGCCCAATGTACCGCATCCGGAACCGAAATCAAGCACCCGGGCGTTTCTCGGTAAATTGACAAAGTCACAGAGTAAAATAGAATCTGTGCTCAGAGGAAACGCCCCGGTGGGAATATCCAAAGTAAAACCGTTTGAAAGTGTTTCCATGGTTTACCTCCAAAAAAAGTCAGCCTGCGCTGCCGGATAACCAGCCTGCGCAGACTGACTGCTGTTCGGAAGAATCAGCCTTCCTCGATAGCTTCGACGGGGCAGTTGTCGGCGCAGGCGCCACAGCTGACACAAACATCGGCATCGATGACGTACTTGTCATCACCCTCGGAGATTGCCTCAACAGGGCAGTTGTCAGCGCAGGAACCGCACTTGACGCAAGCATCGGTAATATTGTAAGCCATGATTTTCCCTCCATTATGTGTTTTCGGCATTTGTATCCATGTACAAATGCAAGTCTATTCTACCATGGATTTCAGAAAATGCAATTCCTTTTTTAAAATTATTTCGTATATTTTTTATCTTTGCTGGTGAAAATTTGCAGATGAGGGAGGGGTGTCATGTGCGTTTTGAGGCGCAGTGCAGCAGAATGATCCTGACAGCGGCGGATGTTGCCAGAGAATTGGGACATAGTTATGTGGGAAGTGAGCACCTTTTGACAGCGTTATGCTATCAGGATGGATGGATCGGCCAATTGTTGGGCAGCTGTGGATTCAGTCCGGAAACGGTTCGGGCAGTGGTGTCGAAGGCTGTCGGCGCAGGAACGCCGGATTTGCCCTTGCCGCAGGGATTGACAAAGCAAAGCAGAAGAATACTGTACACCGCAGGACAGGAAGCCAGACGGGCAGGGAAGGCAGAGGTAAGCGGCTGCCACATTCTGTTATCGCTTTTACGAACGGAACATACGGTTGTACAGGAGCTGCTGGATATGCTTGCAGTGGATCGGGATGAACTGTTTACCAAAACTGTGGAACATATGCATCGGTCAGTTGAGCAACGGGGAAAAACGAAAAAAGGAGCAGTGGAATTGAAATTATTGGAACAATTTAGCGAAGATTTGATTTTAAAAGCGTCGACCATGGAGAGAATCATCGGCCGGGATCGGGAGATCGATATGGTGATCGGGATTCTTAGCCGGAAGAATAAGAATAACCCGGCGTTAGTGGGCGAACCGGGGGTGGGTAAAACGGCCATTGCGGAGGGGCTGGCACAGCGCATGAGCATTGGAGATGTACCGCCCCAACTGAAAGACAAGCGTCTGATTAGCTTGAATATGGCCAATTTGGTGGCCGGCACCAAGTACCGGGGAGAGTTTGAGGAACGGCTCCGGGATGTTTTACAGGAGATCAAGCGCAGCGGAGATGTGATCTTGTTTGTGGATGAAATGCATACCATTGTGGGTGCCGGTGCGGCAGAGGGGGCCATTGATGCGGCCAATATTTTCAAGCCGGCACTTGGTCGTGGAGAACTGCAAATGTTGGGTGCTACTACATTGACGGAATACCGTAAGTATATCGAAAAAGACCCTGCGTTGGAGCGGCGTTTTCGTCCTGTGATGGTAGAACAGCCGGATCAGCAGGAAACCATGGCAATACTGGAAGGGCTGAAACCGGGTTTGGAGCGGCACCATCGCCTGCGCATTGCGCATAGCGCGCTGGAAGAGGCTCTGCGGCTGTCTGTGCGGTATTTGCCGGATCTGTATCTGCCGGATAAAGCCATCGATTTGCTGGACGAGGGAGCGTCCCACGCCCGGATGGAAGAAATGCGCTACAACAGAAATGCCGCACAGCAGAATCTGGAACAGGCATTAAATGAAGCTGTGCGGGAAAGC
>JAZORJ010000114.1:0-5133 GCA_045656525.1 Faecousia sp.
CTGTTCTTTGATGGTCCGGGACACCTTGACCGCCCCATCATCTCTTAAAAACCGTCGGATTTCCCCGGAAATTTTGGGCACGGCATAGGTGGAAAACTGGGTTCCGTATTCCAGATCAAAGCCTGCCACAGCCTTCAAAAAGCCTAGGCATCCCAATTGATACAGATCGTCTCCATCCACGCCACGGCCGAGAAAACGTCTTGCAACGGACCAGATAAGGCCGGAATTTTCCATAACCAAGGTCTCGGATGCCGCTTTGTCTCCCTCCTGTGCCTGCGCGATCAGTTCTTCCAGCCTGCTCATTTTCTTTTCTGGATCTTGCGGCGCATATGTACCGTAGTTCCCTTCCCCGGTACGGACTTGATCTCGAAGGAGGTCATAAAGCTTTCCATAATGGTAAAGCCCATGCCGCTGCGGTCGCTGCCACCGGTTGTAAACATGGGACGCCGTGCCTGCTCAATATCGGCAATTCCTACGCCCTGATCCTTAATGACAATATCCAACACATTGTCTTTCAGAATCCTGCAACGCATTGTAATAATGCCCAGCTCCTGTGGGTAGGCATGAACAATGCAGTTGGTAACCGCTTCTGATACTGCTGTGCGGATATCTCCCAATTCTTCCAAGGTGGGATCCATTTGCGCAGCAAAACAGGCAACTGCCGACCGGGCAAATGCCTCATTTGTAGATCTGCTTGGGAATTCCAAGATCATAAAGTTTTCGAATTTCATCACACTGCCTCCTTAATTTCCACTAATTTATCAATGCCGGATGCACGAAAAACACGCATTGGCTGTTCACAGATGCCCGTCAGCATCAATTTCCCTTCGATCTGCGCCATGCAGCGCAATGCGTTGATCACCACTGCGATCCCGGAGGAATCCACGAAGGTCACATCGCGAAAGTCCAAAATGCATACTTCCGGGGTGTAAGCTTCGATTTTCCCCGCGATGGCATGAATGTAGTTTTTAGCGCAATGATGATCGATTTCTCCTGTCAGAGCCACTGTCAGGTGACCGCTGTCCAGAAAACTTGTAAATTGCATTTTAATTCCTCCTTTTGTGTTTGTAGCAACAGTATAAAAAAAGCACTTTGGCTTTTGCAGTCGGAAATAGGAAAAGAAGTAAGCTCCTGCACAAATTTGTGCAGGAGCATTTCATTATTTAATTACAGCTTCTTCATTGCTGCTTCGCTTTGTTCCAGACTTGCGATCAAATCCTTGGTCTTTTGCGCCTTTTCCCGCTCAGCAGCAACAACCGCTTCCGGTGCACGGGAAACAAACTTCTCGTTGGAGAGCTTTGCTTCCAAGCTGGCAAGGAACTTGCGCTGGCTGTCCAACTCCTTTGCGATCCGCTCCAATTCCTTGGCCACATCAACCAGTTGTCCCATGGGAATGTAGAGTTTCGCATCGGAGGTTGCACAGGTGATCATGCCATCCAGATTTTCAGGCTCTTTGTCCAGCATGGTCACAGTATCGGCATACGCCAATCTCTGCATGAAGCCCTCACCCTCGATAAACACCTTGGGATCGTTGGCGAGAATATACAGCGCAGCCTTCTTGGAAGGCGGGACATTCATTTCCGTTCTGCGGTTGCGGATGGCACGAATGGCTTCCATCACAGATTCCATGCTATTCTGCTCAGCTTTGAAATCCAGATCTGTGCGGTATTCCGGCCATGCGGCAACGATCAGTGCATCCCCCTCATGAGGCAGGCTCTGCCAGATTTCCTCTGTAATGAACGGCATAAAGGGATGGAGCAATCGCAGGGTCTGATCCAAAACATACACCAGAACCTGAATTGCAGTCTGCTTACGCTCGGCATCTTCGGAGTACAATCTTGCCTTGGTCAGCTCAATGTACCAGTCACAGTAGGTGTCCCAAATGAAGTCGTAGATCTTCTGAACAGCAACGCCCAGCTCGTACTTGTCCATGTTTTCAGTAACCTCAGCAATGAGGTTATTCAGCTTGGAAAGCACCCACTTATCCGCAATTTCCAGCTTTTCCAATGTCGGCAGCTCATTCACTGCGTCATCAGAAAGGTTCATCATAACATAGCGGCTGGCGTTCCACAGCTTATTGGCAAAGTTACGCATTGCCTCGCAGCGCTCTACATAGAAACGCATGTCATTTCCGGGAGAGTTGCCGGTGACCATATTCATACGCAGGGCGTCACAGCCGTACTTTTCGATCATTTCCAGAGGATCGATACCGTTGCCCAGAGACTTGGACATCTTGCGACCCTTATCGTCACGCACCAGACCGTGGATCAGCACGGTGTGGAACGGCGTCTTGCCCACATGCTCACAACCGGAGAAGATCATTCTGGCGACCCAGAAGAAGATGATATCGTAGCCGGTGACCAGCACATCAGTGGGATAGAACTTCTTCAAATCCTCGGTGGTCTCAGGCCAACCCAAGGTCTCAAAGGGCCACAGAGCAGAACTGAACCAAGTGTCCAGCACGTCGGGATCACGCTCGATAGTGGCACTTCCACACTTTGCGCAGGTGCAGGCGTCCTCACGGGAAACGGTGATGTGACCGCAGTCCGCACAAGTCCATGCGGGAATCTGATGACCCCACCACAGCTGACGGGAGATACACCAGTCACGAACATTTTCCATCCAGTTTAAATAGGTCTTGCTGAAACGGTCGGGAACAAACTTGGTCTGCCCCTCTTTGACCACACGGATGGCTTCCTCTGCCAGAGGCTTCATCTTTACGAACCACTGGGCAGAGATGATGGGCTCCACATCGTTGTGGCAGCGGTAGCAAGTACCCACATTGTGTGCGTGATCATCGATTTTAACTAAATAGCCGCCGGCTTCCAAGTCCGCAACGATCTGCTTTCTGGCCTCGTAACGGTCCAATCCTTCGTACTTACCGCCCAGCTCGTTTACCTTACCGTTATCATCCAGAACACGGATAATTTCCAGATTGTGACGCAAGCCTACTTCAAAGTCGTTGGGGTCGTGAGCAGGCGTCATCTTAACGCAGCCGGTGCCGAACTCCATCTCAGCATAGTCATCGGCAACGATGGGAATTTCCTTATTTACCAAGGGCAGAATTACCTTCTTGCCAACGATGGCAGTATAACGCTCATCGTTGGGGTTGACGCAGACACCGGAGTCACCCAGCATGGTCTCGGGACGGGTGGTAGCAACGATCACTTCGCCGCTGCCGTCTGCCAGAGGATAACGGATATGCCACAGATGACCGGGCTTGTCCACATACTCAACCTCAGCATCGGACAGCGCAGTAACGCAGTTGGGACACCAGTTGATAATACGGCTGCCCTTGTAGATCAGACCCTTTTCGTACATGGAAACGAAAACTTCCCGGACAGCCTTGGAGCAACCTTCGTCCATGGTGAAACGGGCACGATCCCAGTCACAGGATGCACCCAGCTTCTTCTGCTGTTCCACAATGCGGTTGCCGTACTTGTGCTTCCAGTCCCAAACCTTTTCAAGGAACTTTTCACGACCCAGATCGTAACGGGTCAGGCCGTCTTTGCGCAGTTCCTCTTCCACCTTGATCTGGGTTGCAATGCCGGCGTGGTCTACACCGGGAACCCACAGGGCGTCAAAGCCCTGCATGCGCTTAAAGCGGATCAGGGTATCCTGCAAGGTTGCGTCCATTGCGTGGCCCATATGAAGCTGACCGGTAACATTGGGGGGCGGCATAACGATGGTGAAAGGCTTTGCGCCCTCCTTGCCTTGGGGTTTGAAATAGCCCTTTTGCTCCCACATTTCGTACAATTTGTTTTCTACCTGTTGGGGTTCATAGACCTTCGGTAATTCTCTTGCCATAATGCTCTCCTTTCAAAAAAGACACGCCCTGAGGAAGAATCCTCAGGGCGAAAATACATTTCCGCGGTACCACCTGAATTTCCGGCAAGCCGGACACTTTGGCTGCTGTAACGGGCAGACCCGCACTTCCCTACTGCAATTCAGGAAGCAAGCTCCGGAGCGACCATTCTCATTTCTCTACATGGACTCGCACCAACCGTCCACTCTCTGAAAAGAAAATATGAGAAACCTCTCCATCTGTGCTGTTTACCAACACAAAGTACCACATTTTCTGCGGAATGTCAACCAATTTCTTTCCATTTCCTCGAATGTAATAAAACTTGACGGCAAGGGGAAATCTGTTATAATAAAGGAAAAACTTTGGGAGTTGACTGTATGAAACTTTCCCTAATCGTTCCGTGCTATAACGAGGCAGAGAACATCTATCCCTTCCACGATGCTGTTTGGGAAGCGTTCCAATCATGTGGTTACGATTATGAACTGGTCTTTGTTGACGACGGCAGCCGGGATGCGACCCTATTTAATCTTAAAAAGTTGTACAATCGGACAACCACGCCGATGAAAATCATCTCTTTTTCCCGTAACTTCGGCAAGGAGGCAGCCATTTATGCTGGCCTGAAACACGCTACCGGTGATTACATCACGCTGATTGACGCGGATTTACAGCAGCGTCCGGAGATTGTCCGGGATATGGTTGCCTTTTTGGATGCAAATGCAGATTTTGACATGGTTGCCGCTTATCAGGACCGCCGTGGCGAAGGTAAAGTACTTTCGTTCTTTAAGAAAGCCTTCTATTCCATCATCAACAAGTTGTCCGATGTAAATTTGCAGAAGGATGCCAGCGACTTCCGAACCTTCCGACGGGGCGTAGCCGAAAGCATCTTGTCCCTTGGTGAGTATCACCGTTTCAGCAAGGGCATCTTTGCGTGGGTGGGATACAAAACACACTATATCCCCTACACTGCCTGTGACCGAGCGGCAGGCACCACAAAGTGGAGTTTTCGGAAACTGGTCAACTATGCTGTGGACGGCATTATCGGCTTCTCCACCCGTCCCCTGCGTCTTGCAACCTATTTAGGAAGCATGACTGCGGTGGCTGCGCTGATCTATCTGCTGATTGTGGTTCTGCAAAAACTGATCGTCGGCATTGATGTGCCCGGTTATGCAACCATTATCGTACTGATCCTTCTGCTGGGCGGTATGCAGCTGTTCTGCATCGGCATCATCGGCGAATATGTAGGAAAAACCTTCGAGCAGAGCAAGAACCGGCCAATTTATATCGCAAAAGAAACCATCGGCTGTGATGGCAAATAAGTTACACCCCAT
>JAZORJ010000115.1:0-2243 GCA_045656525.1 Faecousia sp.
CTTCTTTCGACAGAGCTCTGTCTTTCTCTTATTCTATCGAAAATTGTCGAAAATAGCAAGATAAATCCGTTTTTGAGGTGAAAAAATCATGGTACATAAAGAGAACATCCACGGCGGACACCGTCAACGGCTGAAAAACCGCTTCTTAGAAGAGGGTTTGGAGCATTTTGACGATCATCAGGTTTTGGAGCTTCTGCTATTTTACTGCATTCCCCGTCAGGATACCAATCCCATCGCCCATGCACTATTGGAACATTTCGGCTCTCTGCCCCAGATCATGGAGGCAGCTCCTTCGGGGTTAAAGGAGGTTGAGGGTATGGGCGACGCCGCCGCAACCTTCCTTTCCCTGCTGAATGCATTTTGCCGTTATTATCAAATCAGCCGTGCCTCTTCCGCTGTGATTCTGAATACACTGGATGAATGCGGCCGATATATCATGCCGTTTTTGTACGGGCGGCGTAATGAGACGGTATATCTTTTGTGTCTGGACGCAAAATGTAAAGTGCTGTGCTGTAAGGAAGTGGGCGAAGGCAGTGTAAATTCCGCAGCTGTCCCAATTCGGCGTATCGTGGAGCTGGCCTTGGGTGCCAATGCTACCAGCGCAATCCTTGCCCATAATCATCCAAGCGGACTGGCCTTCCCCTCCCCGGAAGATCAGCTTACCACAAGGCAGCTGGCAGTTGCCCTTTCCTCGGTGGATATTACACTGGCGGATCATATGATCATGGCCGATGACGAATATGTGTCCCTTCGGCAGTCCGGGCTGTATGACCCCGACGAGTGCCGGGTAACGATTTAATTTTCGGAGGTCTTATGGATCATTTTCAGTTGATTTCTCAATATAAACCCTCCGGTGACCAGCCGGAGGCGATCACCGGTCTTGTAAACGGAGTCAACTGGGGACTGCGTGAGCAAACACTTTTGGGTGTCACAGGCTCCGGAAAGACCTTTACCATGGCCTCGGTGATTGAAAAACTGAATCGTCCCACATTGGTTCTGGCCCACAATAAGACACTGGCCGCACAGCTTTGCTCGGAATTCCGGGACTTTTTCCCGAATAATGCGGTGGAGTACTTTATTTCCTATTACGACTACTATCAACCGGAGGCCTATATCGCCCATACGGATACCTATATTGAAAAGGATGCTTCAATCAACGAGGAAATCGACCGTCTGCGGCACAGCGCAACCTCGGCGCTCTTTGAACGCCGGGATGTGATTGTGGTGTCCTCTGTCAGCTGTCTGTATGGTCTGGGCGACCCCATTGACTACAAAAGCATGGTCATATCCCTGCGTGTGGGCAATGAATATCCTTTGGATGCCATTTTGCGCAAGCTCACCGAAATCCGCTACGAGCGCAATGATATCGACTTTTCCAGAAACAAATTCCGTTTGCGGGGCGACACGCTGGAAATCTACCCCGCTTACTGGTCCGGTCGGGCCATCCGGGTGGAATTCTTTGGGGATGAGGTGGACCGGATCAGCGAGATCAATGCCGTAACCGGTATGGTAGAGCGGTATGTGGACCATGTGGCCATCTACCCCGCCAGCCACTATGTGGCATCCCGGGACAAGCTGGAACGGGCCATGGAGGAAATTCGTCGGGAGTGCGATGAGCAGGTTGCATGGTTTCGTGCCCACGACAAGCTGATTGAAGCCCAGCGCATTGCACAGCGCACCAATTACGATTTGGAAATGCTCACAGAAATCGGCTTCTGTAACGGCATAGAGAATTACTCCCGGGTAATTCAGGGCCGTGCCCCCGGTACGCCTCCTACCACCCTATTGGACTATTTCCCCGATGATTTTCTCATGTTCATCGACGAAAGTCATGTAACTCTGCCACAGACCCGTGCCATGTACGCCGGCGACCGGAGCCGAAAGGACGCATTGGTGAACTACGGCTTCCGTCTGCCCTCGGCTTACGATAACCGACCGCTGAATTTTGAAGAATTCGACAGTAAAATCAATCAGGTAATCTACGTTTCTGCCACACCGGCCGAGTACGAGCGAACCCGTTCCGGTCAAACTGTGGAGCAGGTCATCCGTCCCACTGGCCTGCTGGATCCCATTGTGGAAGTCCGTCCCATAGAAGGTCAGATCGACGATTTGATCGGTGAAATCAACGCCCGCAGTGCCGAAAATGAGCGTGTACTGGTCACAACGCTGACCAAGAAGATGGCAGAAGACTTGACGGTCTATCTGCAAAAGGCCGGAATCCGGGTGCGCTATATGCACTCCGA
>JAZORJ010000116.1:0-3343 GCA_045656525.1 Faecousia sp.
GTCAGATAACCGGGTTTTTGCCGCCTACGGCGAGGACAAGAGTAACGAGCAGATGTTCCGGGTCACTCAATATGCTGCTGAGCTGATAAAGGGAAAAACCTTTGACGCCCCTCAGGATATTCTGGATTATGTCTTTGAGGACTGCTGCCGTTTTGCCGCCGAGGTAACCGGCATGCAAACCACAGAGACCTTTGTGCTGAACGCCTTGGTTCCTCTGGATATGGCGGCATGGCAGCTCTGGGCCCGCAAAACCGGAGCAGACAGCTTCGATGCCATTTTTGCCGGCACCAATCACTGCGAAAAGCTGGCCAACATCCCCCTGATCACCTACGGTGTGTCCGTTGATGATGTGGTCAAGATGGCAAACGCAGGCATCTGCCTGTTCAAAATCAAGCTGGGCTGCGATCCGGAGGGAGACGGTGATCTGCAAAAGATGCTCCTGTGGGATCAGCAGCGTGCCTTGCAGATCCACAATGCATTGAAGGATCTGATCACTCCCTACACCGAGAGCGGCCACATTCTCTACTATTTCGACGCCAACGGTCGCTACGACACCAAATCTCGCCTCAGTGAATTGACCAACTTCTTGAAAAAAGAGGGCATTGCCGAGCGCACTGTACTGTTTGAAGAGCCGTTCGCGCCGGAAAATGAAGTATTCGTGGGCGACATGGGCATTCCCTTTGCCGCAGACGAAAGCGCCCATAGTTTGAAGGATGTCATTCGCCGGATTGAATTGGGTTACAAGGCCTTGACCCTGAAACCCATCGCCAAAACCGTCACAGTCACCATGCGCATGGCCGAAGCTGCCCGGGAAGCCGGTGTAGCCTGCTTCTGCGCTGACCTGACCGTTAATCCTTTGATGGTGGAATGGAATAAGAATTTTGCCGCAAGGCTGGATCTGCTCCCCGGTATGAAAATCGGCGTGGTGGAATCCAACGGCCCGCAAAATTATGTCCGCTGGGAAGAAATGAAGACCTTCGTCCCCAGAAAAGGCACTCAAAGCGACGGTTCTATCTACACGCTGGATGAAGCATTTTATCAAAATGCCGGCGGTCTGTATGAAACGCCTCAGCATTATTTACAGCTGCTTTGTCAACAAAATCCTAACTTTATGAGGTGAAAACAATGGTTCGTTTTGCAATTTACGGCTGCGGTGTCATCTCCGGCACCCACGCCCGGGCACTTGAGGATGTGGAAGGCGCAGAGCTTGTGGCCTGTGCGGATTTCAATCCCGCTGCTGCTCAAACCTTTGCTGAAAAGCATCAGATTCAGGTGCTTCCGGACTGGAACGCACTGCTCCAGAATCCGGATATCGACGCTGTGTGCATCTGCACCCCCAGCGGTACCCATGCGCCCTTGGCCATTGAGGCACTGAGTGCCGGTAAGCATGTGGTGTTGGAAAAGCCCATGGCTCTGACTGTTGCACAATGTGACGAGATCATCGCCGTTGCTGAAAAGACACAGCACCGGATTACTGTCATTTCTCAGCTTCGCACCGAGCCGGATATCATCCGTGCCAAAGAGCTGCTGGAAAGCGGCGCACTGGGTCAGATCATCATGGCACAGCTGCATATGTGCTATTACCGTCCCGAATCCTACTTCCATGGTTCCTGGCGTGGCACAAAGGCCATGGATGGCGGCGGTGCACTGATGAATCAGGGCATCCACGGCGTGGACATCCTGCGTTACCTGATGGGTCCTGTCAAGAATGTGCAGAGCGTAGTGCGTACACTGCTGCACGACATTGAAGTGGAAGACGCCGCTGTTGCTTCTCTGGAATTTGAAAACGGCGCTATCGGCGTTATCACCGCCAGCACCGCAACTTACCCCGGCTACGACCGTGAAATCAACATTTACGGCACCCGTGGCGGCATCGAGTTCAAGCAAGGCACCATGGTGCGCCTCGTGATTGACGGTGACGAATATCCCTGTTCCGAATTTACATCCGTAGGCGACGCCTCCTCCAATTTGGTTCTGGACTACCGCGGACACGCCAGACAGCTGGGCGCTTTCGTACGTGCTATCAGCGGCGAAAATGTCTCTTATCCCAACGAGTTCGACGGCAAGCAAGCTGTAGAATTGATCGAAACCATTTACAAATCTTCAATATAAAGGAGTCAACAATTATGAAAACAGCATTGATTTTCAAAAAGAGTTCCCAGCCCCGTCTGTTTACCGAAAAGGCCATCGACGAGCTGAGAAAGCTGGGTGAAGTTGTCCTGCACGACAGTGACGATCTCTCCCCCGAGGCTGTCAAGGCCACCATTGCAGGTGCTGACATTGCCATCACATCTTGGGGCAACACCTCTTTGACCGAAGATATCCTGGACTGCGCACCCAACCTGAAATTTGTCATGCACGCTGCCGGCTCCGTTAAGCCCGTCGTCAGCGACGCTATGTGGGAGCGTGGCATTCGCATTGCCGCATCCACCAAGCCTCTGGGCATCGGTGTTGCGGAAACCGCACTGGGCTTTGCCATTTCCGCATCCAAGAACTTCTATCAGGTGAATGAAGATATCCATAACGGCGGTTGGAACGAGCACCGCAGCAACGTCAAAGAACTGTTCGAGATCACCGTGGGTGTTATCAGCGCCGGTTTCGTAGGCCGTCACTTCATCAAGCTGATGAACAACTTCGGCGTTGAGGTTCTGGTGTACGATCCCTACATCACCGAAGAAAGAGCCGCCGCTCTGGGCGCAAAGAAGGCCGAGTTGAAGGAACTGTTGAACAAGGCCGACATTGTTTCCATTCACGCTCCCAACATCCCTGCAACCAACAACATGTTCAATGCAGAGACCCTGAGCTGGATGAAGAAGGACGCTGTTCTGATCAACACCGCCCGTGGCGCTGTTATCGACGAGAAGGCTCTGTATGAGCACATGGCAGCCGGCAACCTGAAATACGCCTGTCTGGACGTGTTCAATCCCGAGCCCCCCGCAGTAGACAACCCCCTGCGTACTCTGAAGAATGTTATCCTGACCCCCCACCTGGCCGGCTTGGCCAACAATGGTCAGCTGCGCATCGGCGCCCACTCTGTTGAGGAAATCCATCGTTTCCTGAACGGCGAGCGTCTGGAATGCGAAGTCACTAAGGATATGCTGGCAACCATAGCATAACTACATAAGCAAACGACCGATTTCCTACAAGAAATCGGTCGTTTTATTCATCTTCATAAAGTAGGGGCGACTATTAGTCGCCCGCGGGCGGCAGATTGCCGCCCCTACAATGTTAAATACGCCTGGGCGTTGTCGTATATAATTTGCTGTTTCAGTTCGTCCGGTATCAAGCACATCGAACTACCCACACACTGCAACGGGGCAAACGAGCCAAACAGGATTCGATC
>JAZORJ010000117.1:0-3493 GCA_045656525.1 Faecousia sp.
ACCTTTTCCCGGACGGTGCTTAAATGGGGCTCTAAGTAAAACAAAACCTCCGACGGGGAAGATAGCGCAGAGTGCCATTTACTGTCCCGAATGGCGGCAATCACAGGGGCGGATTCCAGCCGATCCAGCAATTGTGAAGTGGGCACAGAAGTCCCCCCTTTGTTTCTGTCTGTGATTATAGACAAGCTGGGGAAAAATGTCAAGTCCGTGGCGGTTTTCGTATTGACTTTTATATAGAAAGGTGATAGAATCCAATCAATACTATTTTACCGAAAGGAAAGATACCTATGGATATGACATTGGAATCCTGCCGGAAATTCGTAGAAGTTCTGGCATCTGACGCACCCGCGCCCGGCGGTGGCGGCGCAGCCGCTCTGGTTGGCGCTATCGGCACTGCTCTGGGCAACATGGTGGGCTCTTTGACCGTTGGCAAGAAGAAGTACGCCGATGTTGAGGCGGAGATCATCGCTCTGAAAGCCAAGTGCGACGCTTTGCAGACCGAGCTTTTGAATCAGGTGGAAGCTGACGAGATCAACTTCCTGCCTCTGGCAAAGGCTTACGGCATTCCTAAGGATGATCCCAACCGGGACGCTGTTATGGAGGAAGCCACCATCATCGCCTGCTCCACTCCCATGAAGATCATGGAGCTGTGCTGTGAGGCCATCGAGTACATCGCTGTGTTTGCCGCCAAGGGCAGCCGTCTGGCTGTTTCCGATGCCGGCTGCGGCGCTGTTTGCTGCAAGGCCGCTTTGCAGGCTGCATCTTTGAATGTGTTCATCAACACCAAGTCTTTGAAGAACCGCGAAGGTGCTGAGGAAATGAACGCTAAGGCCAACGGCATGCTGGCAAAGTCCGGCGCCATGGCTGACGAGATTTTCAATACCGTTAAGGCCGGTTTCGGTCAGTAAAAAGCCTTCCCCTGGGGGAAGGTGGCATTTGCGAGGAACGAGCAAATGACGGATGAGGGTCGTTCCTTAATCTCTGCTGTATTTTGCCGCACTTCGTGCGGTTATTACCCTCATCAGTCAAAAATCAGAGATTTTTGACAGCTTCCCCCAGGGGAAGCCTTGTCCCTATAATCACATTATATTATAATAGGAGAACATACATATGGCTAAGTTATTACTGGGCAAGGAAGTTACCGATGCCCTGAACGCAAAATTGCAGGAGCGCACCGCCGCTCTGCGGGCAAAGGGCATTGTCCCCACCTTGGGCATCATCCGTGTGGGCGAAGACCCCTCCGACCTGTCCTATGAAAAGGGCGCTACCAAGCGTGCTGAGCTGGTTGGCGTGGATGTAAAGAACTTCATCCTGCCTGCCGACGCTTCCAAGGAAGATGTGCTGGCCGCCATCGATCAGGTCAACGCAGACGAGTCCATCCACGGCGTGCTGATGTTCCGTCCCCTGCCCAAGCACCTGAAAAACGATCAGAACGAGATCTGCAACCGTCTTGACCCCAAGAAGGATGTGGACTGCATGACCCATATGTCCAACGCCGGCGTATTCGAGGGTCTGGACGATCTGGGCTATGCCCCCTGCACCCCTGCCGCATGTATGGAAATTCTGGATTTCTACGGCATCGACTGCAAGGGCAAGAACGCTGTTGTTATCGGCCGCTCTCTGGTGGTCGGCAAGCCTGCCGGCATGATGCTCATGGCTAAGAATGCCACCGTTCCCACCTGCCCCACCCGTACCGTGAACACCGCTGAGATCTGCAAGAATGCCGACATCATCGTGTCCGCCGCCGGCGTGCTGAACAGCCTGACTGCTGATTTCGTCCGTCCCGGCCAGATCGTCATCGATGTATCCATCAACTGGGATGCCAATAAGCCCAACGCTAAGGGCGGTCTGGGCGGTATCGCCGGCGACGCCAAGTTCGACGAGGTGGAGCCCATTGTTGAGGCCATCACCCCTGTTCCCGGCGGCGTAGGCTCCGTCACCACCTCCGTGCTGATGAAGCATGTGGTGGAAGCCGCTGAGAAGATTTAAAAGCAATGTCATCGCGAACCAGCCAGAAGGCTGGTGTGGCGATCCCCATAGTTTTCCGGAATCTTGTGGGGGATTGCCACGCCAGTGTGAGCACTGGCTCGCAATGACAGAAATAACCCCGCTGTATGACTGGCGAAAATGCGGATCACCGCAAGGGAGTACAGCGTAAATTATGCCGATCGCCTGGGCAATCCGATTTTACCCGATCGGATTGCCCTTTTTATCATTGAAAAGAGGTATGAAAATGAAAAAGCTTAACAATCTGGCAGAAAGCAGTTTTCTGCGGCTGTTTTTCCTGTTCATTTCCCTGTGCTTTGTGATTGCCGCACCTTTTATGCCCGACAGAAGCACCATATTCACAGGCTTTTGGGAAATTATGACCCAAACCTGCAAAATTTCCACCAACTATTTCGCTCTGGGCGGTTACGCCGCCACCTTCCTGAACATGGGTCTGGTGGGTCTTCTTTGTACCGCCTTGGTATGCCTGCCCGGCGCAAAGCCCAATAATGTGACTACCTTGGGCGTTCTGCTCACCATCGGCTTCGGCTCTTGGGGCATCAACCCCTTGAATATGGTTCCCACTGTGCTGGGCGTCATGCTGTATGCCTTGGTAAAAAAGGAAAAGCTGGGTGCGGTGAGCAATGCCATGCTGTATTCCACCGGCATCGCTCCGCTGATCTCCGACCTACTGTTCCGCTACCCCGGTGTGGAGTACATCGGCTTCAACTGGCTGGGACTGGCACTGGCTCTGTTCATCGGCCTGATTATCGGCTTCTTCCTGCCCGCCGGTCTTGCCCACGCACCCAATATCCACAAGGGCTATGACCATTATTCCGCCGCTGTTCCCATCGGCATGACTGCATTTTTCCTGCGGGCGGTGCTTTACAATGTGATGCTGGGCAAAAATCCCGGCCAGCTGGGACTTTCCACCATGGCCGCACTGGACACCGCATCCTTTATGAACACCAATATTTTCTGCTTTGTGGTATTCGGCCTGTGTGTGGTGATTGCGCTGCTGATGGGCTGCACCCTGAAAGATTACTGGGATTTGCTGAAAGATTCCGGTCACGGCGTTTCTTTCACCACCAAGTACGGCTATGCGCCGTTTTTGATGAATGTGGGTCTGTTCGGCCTGATGATCGTGACCTACTTCAACATTGCCGGCAATATCGACAACACCAATGTCTGGACGGGCATGACCTTCGGCATCGTATTCTGCATGCTGGCCACCTGTAATTCCGGCAGCCATCCCGGCAACGTGTGGCCCATCATGGCAGGCTACATGGTCACTTCCTTCCTGTTCGGCTTCATTGGCAAGGCTTTGGGCAACGAGTCCTTCGCACTGACCATCGGCAATCAGTCCATCCTGATTGGCCTGTGCTATGCCAACGGTCTGAGTCCCGTTGCCGGCAAGTACGGTGTGGGCTACGGTATGCTGGCCGCGGGTCTGCATTATCTGCTGGTGACTGCGGTGCCGGATATGCACGGCGGCTTCTGCCTGTAC